>JBIODY010000455.1:0-1501 GCA_044445505.1 Lysobacterales bacterium | reverse complement strand
GCCATCGCGATTTCCGCTTCGGCGACACCATCCAGCACGGCCTGGCGATAGGCGAGCACGCTCGCGGCGAGATCCGCATCGCGCGCATCGACGACCGCGCGGCGCGCGCCCCAGTCGAACAGCGGAATGTCGATCACCGGCCCGAAGGTGACGATGCCGTCCGCGTCCGACAAGCGCGAATGGCCGATGACCTTGGACGCGTAGGTCAACGCGCCGCCGAGGCCGAGGCGTGGATACAGGTCCGCGCGCGCCAGCCCGAGTTCACCGGCAGCTTTGAGCACCGAGTTCTCGGCGCGACGGATTTCCGGTCGCGTGCGCACGAGGTCCGCCGGCGCACTCGCAATGCGCAGATTGCCGAGCGTCGGCGGCGCGCCCGCGGCAACGAGGTCGGCATCCGGCTCGGCGTGCCCGAGCAGCACCGCAAGTTGCTGGCGGCTGCGCTCGATCGCGAGGCGCGGTTCGGACAACGCAGCTTGCGTTGCCGCCTGCTCGGCTTGCGCGCGCGCGACGTCGCTGGCCGAGGCGAGGCGCAGGCGCTCGCGGGTGACGCTCAGCGCGACCTTGTCGCCGGCATCGCTCGCGAGGCGTTCGAGCAACCCGAGGCGCGCCTGCGCGCCGCGCAATTCGACATAGGCGCGCGCGACTTCGGCGACCACGCTGACGCGCGCGGCCTGGGTCTCGCTTTCGGCGATGCCGAGATCCGCTACGGTGGTGCGCGCATGGTTCCTGGCGCGGCCGAACAAGCTCAATTCCCACTTCGCATCGAAGCCGGCCTGGAAATAGCTCGCGCTGCTGTCCGGCGTCGGCTCGGAAAAGGTATGCGCGCCGATCTGCGGCAGGAAACCGGCATGCGCGGTGTCGGCCAGCACACGCGCCGACTCGATGTGCAGCGCCGCCTGGGCTATCGTCAGGTTGCTGGCGAGCGCGGCATCGACGAGCCGGTCGAGCTCAGGATCGTCGAATGCCTTCCACCACGCGTGCAGGTCCGGCGCGGGCGCCCGTGCGTCTTGCGCGTGCCGCCAGGCGGTCGGCATATCGGGTTGCAGCGCCGGCAACGGCGTCCCCGCGCATCCGGCGAGCAGCGCGAATACGCCGGCAAGCGACAGCGATCGTGCGCTTCGATGGGTCTGAACGGCGGCGCCGGGCAGCCTCGAACGAGTCGGATAAGCGGGGTTGCGCATGCGTCAAATCGGCGGGCGGTCCAATCGATGGCCGATTGTATCGGCCGGGCGCCAGTCTAACGGTTTTGCACACTGTCAAGGTCGCAAGCGCGACTCCTGGCAACGCGTTTTTATTTGTGACGCGCCCGCGTCTTGCTGTCTGCCGCCTTCTCGCGTGCCTGATCGGCCGGAGTCTCGACCTGGGTCGACACGATCGCGCCGGTCCTGGCATCGACCTGGATCTCGGTGATGTCCTTCGAATCGTGGCGCTCGATGTCGAACGACCAGATCAGCTTGCCGTGCTCCTTTTCGAGTTCGGAACTCGCCACGATTCCGTCCGG
>JBIODY010000454.1:0-1505 GCA_044445505.1 Lysobacterales bacterium | reverse complement strand
TCGAGGTGCAGGCCGGCCGGCCATTGGCGCGCGCGCAGTTCTCCGTCACTGCCGTCGTCGCGCCAGATATCGCCGTCCAGCCGTCTGAACGCATAGCCGTCCACGCTGACGACCGCGCCGAGTTCGCGGCCGGTGAGCTCGGCTTCGTTGCAGGCATGCCCGAGCAGGGCTTGGAAGCGCTCGGACGCATTCGCGAGCTGGCGTTCACCGGTTGCTCCGACCGAGAGTGTCAGCGCTGCGACGAGAATCGCGGTGATGACCACGACGACGAGGACTTCGAGCAAGGTGAAGCCGCCTTGTGCGCTGCGCGCCAATGGCCGGCCGGGCTGCACCTCGACTTCAGCCGCGAAGGCCGGCCGCTGGAACTCGCCGCGCCGCAGCACGATGCGCCGCAACTGGTCTGCTTTTCCTCCGGCGAGCTGACCCCGTTCGCGCTGACCCTCGCACTCGGCGACACGCCGGTGCGCTACCGGATCGAGGGCGCGGACGACGGAACCCTGAAATCCGCTCGCATCGAGCCGCCACAATGACGCGCGCGCGCGGTTTCACCCTGATCGAAGTGCTGATCGCGCTCGCGGTCGTTGCGCTCGCGCTGCTCGCGTTGACGCGCACTGCGGGCCTGCAGGTGCGCGGCTTCGACGCATTGCGCGAGCGCACCCTGGCCGGTTGGGTCGCTGCCAACGTGCTGGCCGAAACCCGCCTCGCGAACCGCTTTCCGCCCACCGGCCGCAGCGATGGCCGCATGCGGCTCGCCGGGCGCGACTGGCGCTGGACGCGCGATGTGAAAGCGACGCCGAACGCGCAGATCCGCCGCATCGACGTCGGCGTCTTTCTCGGCGAAACGCCGGCGCCGTCGGCGACGCTGACCGGCTTCGCCGGTGAGGCGTTGTCGCCGTGACCGCGCACGGTCCAGCGTCCCACGCATGGGGAGTGTTGCGTCAATGTGGTACTCCGTAGAGCGCCTCCTTCCGCCTGCGGCACCTTCCCCCGCCCTGCGAGGGAAGGAACGGCTGCCCTCCTCGCGCAGTGGAAGCCGGGGAAAGACGCGCTTTTCCTTCCCCTGCGCAGCGGGGGAAGGTGCCACAGGCGGAACGGGGCGCCTGTGCAAAACCGTGCGTGTGCGCGGCTTCACCCTGATCGAACTGCTGGTCGCGCTGGTCGTGTTCGCCGCGCTCGCTGCCGCCGCCTACGGCGGGCTCGCCCAGATCGCGCGCACGCGCGCCGCACTCGCCGCACAGCAGGACCGTTTCGCGGCGATCACGCGCAGCGTTTCCGCGCTCGCCCGCGACCTGCGCCAGAGCGTCGGCCGGACCGTGCTCGGCAACAATCCCGGCGAGACGTTGCCGGCGTTGGCCGGCAGTCCCGGCAGTATCGAGTTCACCCGGCTCGGTTTCGCCAACCCGCGCGCCGAGCCGCGCAGCAATCTCGAGCGCGTGGTGTATGCGTTCGACGACCGCAAGCTGCGCCGCGGTCGCTACGCAGTGCTCGACCGCGCGCCGAATTCC
>JBIODY010000453.1:0-1518 GCA_044445505.1 Lysobacterales bacterium | reverse complement strand
CCGGAACAGGGTACGCTGTGCGTGTCGGAGCACGAACGCGCTCGAAACCTCGATACCTGCCGCGGTTCGCCCCTCGATACCCCAGGGCGAATGGCATTCCCGACATCGGCGGCCGGCAATCCCAATGATCATCGAAGCATCCAAAGCGGACGATTTCGCGCGCGAACTGCTCATCTGGTTCGACCGTCATGGCCGCAAGGACCTGCCCTGGCAGCGCGATCGCAACGCATACCGGGTCTGGCTCAGCGAAATCATGCTGCAGCAGACCCAGGTGCGCACGGTGATCGCGTATTTTGAGCGTTTCGTGGCCGCGCTGCCGACGCTCGCCGATCTCGCCGCGGCGTCGGAGGATCGCGTGCTCGCGCTGTGGTCCGGCCTCGGGTACTACAGCCGCGCGCGCAACCTGCACCGCGCGGCGCGGATCTGCATCGAGCGGCATGCCGGCGATCTGCCGCGCGACATCGAAGCGTTGTCCGCGCTGCCCGGCATCGGCCGCTCGACCGCGGCTGCGATCCTCGCCCAGGCGTTCGGCGAACGGCATGCGATCCTCGATGGCAATGTGCGCCGCGTGCTCGCGCGCTGGCATGCCGTGCGCGGCTGGCCGGGTGGCACGGCGGCACAACGCGCGCTCTGGCAGTTCAGCGAGGCGCACACACCGCATGAGCGCGTCGCCGACTACACGCAGGCGATCATGGATCTTGGCGCGACCCTGTGCACTCGCTCGCGACCGCAATGTCCGCGTTGCCCGGTCGCATCCGGTTGCGTCGCGCTGCGCGAAGGATCGACTGCGACGCTGCCGGCAGCGAAACCGGCGCGCGCGCTGCCGACACGCGCGACGACGATGCTGGTCGTGCGCGACGGGCGTGGCCGGGTGCTGCTGGAGCGCCGCCCGCCGACCGGCGTCTGGGCGCGGCTGTGGAGCTTTCCGGAAACCGACGATGGCGCGGGCGCGGCCGAGCGCCTGCGCGAACGTTATGCGCTGCGCGTCGATGTATGGACGGCCCTGCCCGCATTCCGGCACACGTTCAGCCATTATCATCTCGAGGTCACGCCGTTGCTGTTCGCCGGCGCAGCGAGGACTGAAAGCATCGGCGACGATCCCGACCTCGCATGGTATCCGCGCGAGGAACTCGCCGCGCTCGGTTTGCCGGCACCGGTACGCAGGCTGCTCGAATCATTGGGGAACATCTGATTTATTCGGATGTTCCGCGCGCCACAACGGCGCGAGTCCGATCGAGCCGGGGACGAACCCGATCGGACCTTCAACAACTCAAGGAAATCCGATGCCACGCATGGTCCATTGCATCAAGTTGCAGCGCGACGCCGAAGGTCTCGCGTTCGCGCCATGGCCGGGCGAACTCGGGCGGCGCGTGTACGAGAACGTCTCCAGGGAAGCGTGGAGCTCGTGGCTCGCGCATCAGACAATGCTGATCAACGAGAAACGGCTCATTCCGCTGGACGCCGAAACGCGCACGTTCATCGCGGGCGAGATGGAGTAATATTTCTTCTGTGACGGCT
>JBIODY010000452.1:0-1524 GCA_044445505.1 Lysobacterales bacterium | reverse complement strand
GTGGCGCAGGACGACGCGCTGATCGCCGAGATCCAGGCGGCGGACGTGGTGGTGCTCGGCGTGCCGATGTACAACTTCGGCGTGCCGGCGCAGCTCAAGAACTGGATCGACGCCATTTGCCGGGCCGGCGTGACGTTCCGCTACACGGCGAACGGCCCGGAGGGAATGCTCAAGGGCAAGCGGATGTACGTGGCGCTGGCGCGCGGTGGCCGCTATCGCAATACGCCCGCGGAGACGCAGATGCCGTATCTGCGCACGGTATTCAATTTCCTCGGCGTGACCGATATCGAGTTCGTCTACGCTGAGGGATTGTCGATGGGCGCGGACGCCGAGGCGCAGGCGATCGCATCGGCGCACGCACAGATCGATACCATGCTCCCGGCGCGGACCGAGTCCGCGCTGGCGGCGTGAAGTCCAAGGAGATGACGATGACCACGATAGTGAACGCAACCGAGGCAGTCGCCGTCGCGCATCCGCGTGCAGTCGAACGCGTGATCGCCGGCACGCCCACCTCCGACGGCGCGGGCGTCAAGTTGACGCGCGTGCTGACGCAACCGCTGCAGAGCAGGCTCGATCCGTTCCTGATGCTCGACGCGTTCGGCACCGACAATCCCGAGGATTACATCGGCGGGTTCCCCGATCATCCGCACCGCGGCTTCGAGACCGTGACATACATGATCGCCGGCCGCATGCGGCATCGCGACAGCGCCGGCCACGAGGGCCTGCTGCAGAACGGTGGCGTGCAATGGATGACTGCCGGCCGCGGCGTGATCCATTCCGAGCTGCCCGAGCAGGAAGATGGCCGCATGGAAGGCTTCCAGCTCTGGCTCAACCTGCCGGCGAAGGACAAGATGCGCGCGCCTTGGTATCGCGACATCCAGGATGCGGAGATCCCGCGGTTCGCGACCGCCGATGGCGCGCAGGCGCGCGTGATCGCCGGCAAGAGCCATGGCGTCGACGGCGCGATGCAGCGCGAGGTGACCGAGCCCATTTATCTCGACATCGAGATTCCCGCGGGTGCGAGCTTCGCGCAGCCGTTGCCGGCGTCGCACAACGCGTTCGTCTACGTCTACCGCGGCGCAGTCGACGTCGGCGGCACCCCGGTGCCGGCGCAACGCATGGCGATCCTCGCCAACGGCGCGGATCGCGACGGCGTGGTGCTGAAGGCGACCGCCGATGCGCGCGTGCTGATCATTGCAGGCAAGCCGCTCGGCGAGCCGATCGCGCAGTACGGGCCGTTCGTGATGAATACCAAGGACGAGATCTACGAGGCGGTACAGGACTACCAGGCGGGGAAGTTCGCGGCATCCACGTGAAACGGTGCGACGCAAGCCGCCGCTTCGGCGACGCGATGACGGGACGCGGCGAGGCGACTCGCCGTGTTCTTTTTTGCTGCCCGCACAACGCTCCAGAGGCGAAGTGGCACACGCATGGGACCGCGGCCACTCAGGGCCACGGACAGTGGCCCGGCGAACTCTCCGCGCGTTCCAGGTTCGCGCGATCCCACTGCGCCGCAACGGCTGC
>JBIODY010000451.1:0-1528 GCA_044445505.1 Lysobacterales bacterium | reverse complement strand
GATCGCGAGCAGGCGCGTGACGTGCGCGATCGCTCCTCCCGAGTAGGGCGTGAACAGGACTTTCACACCCCTTCCCCGTGATCGCAAATCCGCCTGGACATCCGCCCAGATTAACAGCGATCGACGGGTCCGATGGAGATCGGCGCGCCGAAAACCCGACGGATGGGCATCCAGTGGCCTGCAACAGAGGAATCGAACGCAGCTCGCTTGGGCTCGCGGCGCTGTGCTTGATCCTCAATCGGTCCATCGCAACCGCCTATGCACCTACAGGCCATCAGAGCGACCGGCAGCGGCGGCGGCGAGACCGCTGCGCAACGGCGCCCATGCGCCGGCGATGGCGAGGCCAGCTCCGCGCATTGCCGCGAGCGGCATCAACGTGCCGGCAAAAATGCGTTCGATCGCATCGAGGCCGTACGCAGCGAGCGCATTTTCGCTGCGCCGCTCGCGTTCGTAGCGACGCAGTGTGTGCGCGGCGCCGAGGTCGCTGCCGCGTTCGCGTGCTTCGCGCAGCACGCGGCGCAGGCAGGCGACATCGCGGAAGCCGAGGTTCATGCCCTGCCCGGCCAGCGGATGCACGATGTGCGCGGCATCGCCGGCGAGCACGCAACGACCGGCAACGTAGCGCTCGGCGAGACGCATCCGCAGCGGGAACACGGCGCGCGGCGTGCTCGCGGTGATCGCACCGAGGCGGAAGTCGAAGGCGCAGCCGAGTTCGGCGCGGAACGTTGCGTCGTCGAGCGCGAGGATGCGTGCGGCTTCCGCTTCGGGCAGTGACCAGACGATCGAGCAGCGGCCGTCTGCGAGTGGCAGGAATGCGAGCGGGCCACCGGGTTGGAAGCGTTGCCACGCGGTGTTTTCGTGCGCGCGTTCGGTCGCGACGTGCGCGACGACGGCGCGCTGACGGTAATCGCGGCCTTCGAACGCGATGCCCAGTTTCGCCCGGACAGAGGACTCCGCGCCTTCGGCGGCGATCAGCAATTTCGCGCGCAGGCGGGTTCCGTCGGCGAGTGTCGCGGCGACGGCGTCGGTGCCGTTGTCGATTTCGGCGACTTCGGCGGGACAGTACAGGCGCGGGATTGTGGGAGCGGCGAGTTCGGTCGCGATGCCTTGGCTCGCGGAACGCAAAGAAGGGTAAGCATCGCGGCTGAAGCCGCTCCCACAGGATATGCCGCCGATCGCCTGCCATAGCGCATGCTGGATCAGCTTGTTCTCGACGATCCAGCCGAGCGCGGCCTCGCCGCGGTCGGCCGCGTCGAACGCGAGTTCGCCGGGTGCGAGTGCGTCCCAGACACGCATGTGCCGGTACGGCCCGGCGCGTCTCGAAATGGTCGTCCAGGCGTCCAGTTGGTCGAGCAGGTCGCGCGCGTCGGGAGCGAGCGCGACGACACGCAGGTCGACCTCATCCTCGGCACGCCAGGGTTTCGGCTCGCGTGCCTCGACGAGCGCGACCTCGAAACCGTCGCGTGTGAGCGCGAGGGCGAGCGCGCCGCCGATCGCGCCGGCGCCGACGATGATCGCATCGAGTTCG
>JBIODY010000450.1:0-1536 GCA_044445505.1 Lysobacterales bacterium | reverse complement strand
GCCGCCCTGGCGCGTCGCGACACCGGCGCCGCGTGCAAGGTCGAGCGCCTGCGCGATCGCCAGGTCGATGTCGCCGATGACCGCGCCGCTCTCGCGCCGCGGTGTCAACGAGCCATCGCTTTCGTAGCTTCGATCCGCGAATGCTTCGTGCGCGACGCCGAGGCCGGCGCGCAGGCCGGCGCGTGGCAACTCGCTGCCGGCCAATCCGACCAGGACGAGTCCGGGATCGAAATCATGCGTCGCCCGGGCGATCGCATCGGCCAGCGCCGCGTCGCGCGCGGCCATGTTGTACAGCGCGCCATGCGGCTTGACGTGGTGCAGCGGGACCCCCACGGCGCGCGCAAAAGCCGCCAGCGCTCCGATCTGGTAGAGCGTCAGTGCATGCGCCTCGTCCGCCGATATGCGCATCTCGCGACGACCGAAGCCGACCAGATCCGGCAGCGCAACATGCGCACCGATCGCGACCCCGGCGCGTGCGGCCAGCGCGACCGTGCTGAGCATCGTGTCCGGGTCGCCGGCGTGGAAGCCGCAGGCGATGTTTGCCGAGGTGACGTGTGCGAGCACCCCCGCATCGTCGCCCATCGTCCAGGCCCCGAACGATTCGCCGAGGTCGCAGTTGAGGTCGATCCGCGCAGATGCGCGCCTGAATGCCTGCGTGGGAATGGATGGGTCGGGAGCGTTCTCAATCATGTCCGGCCAGTCGCGTCGCAATCGTGTCGAACAATCGCGCCAATTCGCGTTCGCGCGCAAGATAACGCGTTTGCGCCTCGTCGAGGCCGATTTCGCCGAAGCATACGGATTCGCCGGGACGGCGTTGCGCGAGCCGCGGCAGGTCGATCGCGGCGATCTGGCCGATGCGCGGGTAGCCGCCGATGGTCGGATGTTCGGCCATCAGCGCGATCGCCTGGCCGTCCGGCGGCAGTTGCAGGGTGCCGGACGCAACCGGCTCGCTGACCGGTTCCAGCGCCGCCGCCAGCGCGAGACGCGGTCCGTCGAAACGGAAGCCGACGCGGTTGGAGTCGACCGCAACGCGGAACCCGGCTCCGAACAGCGCGTCACGCGACGGCGCATCCAGCATGTCGAAGTGCGCGCCGCGGATCAGGCGGATCGGATGCGACGGATCCGGATCGAACCACGGGCGCGGATCCAGCGACCAGGCAGGCATCGGGGTGTTCTGCGGGCTCGATGACGCCCTCGGTGTGGCCGCTCCTGCGGACAGCATCAGTGTGTCGCCGGCCTTCAACGCGCGGCCGCCGAACGGGCCGATGCGTGCGTTGACGTCGGTCGACATGCTGCCAAGCACCGGGTCGGCCATGAAGCCTCCAGCCACGGCGAGATAGCCACGCGCGCCGCGCCGCGCGGCGCCGATATCGAGTACCGCGCCGGCCGCGATCCGCTGCGGTCGCCAGGAGCGCATGTCGAGCCCGTCGATGCGCGCGGTAAACTCGGCGCCGGTCAGCGCGATGACCGCATCGGCGTCGAAGCGCAGGCGCGGTCCGAGCAGGGTGATTTCGAGCGCCGGCGCACCGCTCGCGT
>JBIODY010000449.1:0-1536 GCA_044445505.1 Lysobacterales bacterium | reverse complement strand
TCGCTGCCGCCGCCGTTCGCGAATTCCGCGCGCACCTCGTCGATCTCCTCATGCAGCTTGTCGAACACCGGGGTCACGTCCGGCCAGTCGAAGCCGACCCGCGCCGCGCGCTGTTGCAGCTTGAGCGCGCGCTGCCATTCCGGTACGCCGCGCGCGATGCCGGCCAGCGCACTGGCGTCCGCCGCGTCCCGGGTTGCCCGCTCGGCAGCTTTCAGATCCTCCCAGTTCGCGAGCTGGGCGGTGGCCGAAGCCGCGATCTGCGCGTCGGCAAACACATGCGGATGGCGACGCACCATCTTGTCGCAGATCGACGCGACTACATCGCCGAACGCAAAATGTCCCGCCTCCTCGGCCATGCGCGCATGGAACACCACCTGCAGCAGCAGGTCGCCGAGTTCGTCGCGCAGATGCGCGTAGTCGCGGCGGTCGATCGCGTCGGCGACCTCGTAGGCCTCCTCGATCGTGTACGGCGCGATCGTCTCGAAGCTTTGCTCGAGATCCCACGGGCAGCCGCGCTCGCGGTCGCGCAGGCGCGCCATGATCGCGAGCAGGTCGTCGATGCGGGGTTTGTCGTCATTGATCGTCATGCAGATCGTCGTCCGGAATGTGAGGACATGCTGTGGGAGCGGCCTCAGCCGCGATGCTTCAAGCCCCCTTCAAGGGGGTGAGCCGGGCTCTCGCGCGGCACTGCCGCGCGCCGGCGAACGGCTGCACGCGGATGCGCAGACCGGGCTTGCGAGCGCAGGATGCGCGAGGATTGGGTGGGAATGGTGTGCGGCATAAGCATCGCGCCTGAAGCCGCTCCCACACGTCATGTCACGGCCCGGTCAGCAATGCCGACCAGTCCGCCTCGCGATCGCCGATCGCGAAGAAATCCGGATTGATCAGCGAGTCGCGCGTGTTGTAACGCAAGGGTCGGCCATCGAAATCGAGCACCGCGCCGCCGGCCTGCTCGAGCACGCATTGCCCGGCCGCGGTATCCCATTCGGAGGTCGGACCGAGACGCAGGTAGAGATCCGCCTCGGCGGCCGCGATGCGCACGAACTTCAGCGACGAGCCGAGCGGCATCTTCGCGCAGGCGCCGAGTCGCGCGAGCAGGCTGGTCTCGTGTCCGGATGCGTGCGAACGGCTGCCGGCGACGGTGAGCGGCGACGCGCGCCGGCGCGTGCCGATGCGCGTCGCCTTGGCACCGGGCGTATCCGCCAGCCACGCGCCGCCGCCTTCCCAGGCGCAGGCGAGTTCACCGCTGACCGGTGTCTGCACGACGCCGAGCACCGGCTTGTGATCGTCGATGAGCGCGATGTTGACGGTGAATTCTCCGTTGCGCTTGACGAATTCGCGCGTGCCGTCGAGCGGATCGACCAGCCAGTAGCGCGTCCAGCGCGCGCGTTCGCGCCAGGCGATTCCGGCGGACTCCTCGGACAACACCGGCCATCGTGGCGTCAATCCATCGAGCGCGGTGACGATGACGCGATGTGCGGCGAGGTCGGCCGCGGTCAATGGCGAGCGATCGTCCTTCTGCTCGACCGCGAAATC
>JBIODY010000448.1:0-1544 GCA_044445505.1 Lysobacterales bacterium | reverse complement strand
TTCGGCCGACTCCCATGCGCGCAAGGTGCACAGCACCTGCGCCGCGAACGCTTCGTGGATCTCGTAGAAATCGAAATCCTGGAGTGCAAGGCCCGCCTTGGCGAGCATGCGCGGCACCGCGATCGTCGGCGCCATCAGCAAACCCTCGCCATGGATGTAATCCACCGCGGCGACCTCGGCATGGGTCAGATACGCCTGGATTTTCAGCCCGCGCGCCGTGGCCCATGCGTCGCTCGCGATCAGCACCGCGGCGCTGCCGTCCGACAGCGCGCTGGAATTTCCGGCGGTCAGGGTGCCGAACCCCGAGATCTTGTCGAACGCGGGTTTCAGCGCCGCGAGCTTCTCCAACGTCGTGTCCGCACGCAGCACGTTGTCGCGGTCGACGCCGCGGAACGGCACGACCAGATCCTTGCAGAAGCCGCGCGCATACGCGGCGCTCAGCTTCTGGTGACTGGCCAACGCGAGCGCATCCTGGTCCGCGCGCGCGATGTGCCATTCCTTCGCCATCATCTCGCAGTGATCGCCCATCGACTTGCCCGTACGCGGCTCGGCGACGCCCGGAAACGAAGGTTTCAACTCCGCCAGCGAGAAACCGCGCAGCGCGGTCTCGACCTTGTCCAGCGGCGCCTTGGCGCGATTGATCGCGAGCAGGCGCTGCTGCAGTGCGCGCGAATACACGATCGGCACGTCGCTGGTGGTGTCGGCGCCGCCGGCAATGCCGACCTCGATCTGCCCGGTCGCGATCTTGTTCGCGATGATGATCGCGTTGTCGAGCGAGGTGCCGCACGCGCGCGCGGTGGTTATGCCGGGCGTGGTCGGCGCGAGACCCGAGGACAATGTCGCCTCGCGCGCGAGGTTCCAGTCCGACGTGTGCTTGATGACCGCGCCATAGGCAACCTCGCCCAACTCCAGCCCGTGCAGATCGAAGCGCTCGACCAGGCTTCCCAGCGTCTTCACCGCCATGCCGAAATTGCCGACATCGGCATATGCGGTGTTGTTGCGGCAGAACGGAATGCGCACGCCGCCGATGATGCCTGCCCGGCTTGTTCGGGGGGTCATGTCGCGAATCCTGTCGACGGCCTGGAGTCGGCAAGCGTACTCGTTGGCCCCGGGTTTGAGAATGTTTCGTCACGCTTGAGCAGGCACTGAATCATCGTTTCAACACCCATGCAGCGCGATCGACCTGCGTGCGAGGCGTCCCTGCATCGCGCGGCTGAGCGGCTCGGGCGCGCATCCTGTGCGCTGGCGCGCCGCCGACCCTGCGGCTTGTGACGGGTTTTCTCAGCATCCTGCAAACCGCGCCGCATCGCGCACCCAATCCTGCCATTCATGCCAGAACATCCACCCGGCCGGTTGCGCGCGGATCAACCGATCGAGCGTACCCGCGAGGTCAGCCAGCACCGCCCCGACGGGCTCCGGTGCGCACGCCTCGCCGATCACCAGCGTGCGGCGGCCGCTGGCGAAATCGATCTCGACCCAGCATGGCACGATCGGCACACCGGCCTCGCTCGCGAGGACGAGCAGGCCTTCCGGCAGGCTCGCCG
>JBIODY010000447.1:0-1560 GCA_044445505.1 Lysobacterales bacterium | reverse complement strand
CGGTTTTGCAAACCGCCCTGATACGGCAACGCTAACGGCTGGCCAGAACACTGTCAAACGCAACCCGGACGGGGAAATCATGAGTCGAGGCAAGCTGCTGTACGCACAGTCGGGCGGGGTCACCGCGGTCATCAATGCGACCGCCTGCGCGGTGATCGAGACCGCGCGCATGGCGAAGCTGCCGGTGCTCGCCGCGCGCAACGGCATCCTCGGTGCGCTGCGCGAGGACCTGATCGACACCACGAGCGAAAGCCGCGCCGCGATCGCGGCACTTCGCCACACCCCCGGTGGCGCGTTCGGCTCGTGCCGCCACAAGCTCAAATCGCCGGAGCACGATCCCGCGCCCTACCGGCGCCTGATCGATGTGTTCCGCGCGCACGACATCCGCTGGTTCCTCTACAACGGCGGCAACGACTCGGCCGATACCGCGCACAAGCTGTCGAAGATCGCGGCCGGATTCGACTACCCGCTCGCCTGCATCGGCGTGCCGAAAACCGTCGACAACGACCTGGCGATCACCGATTGCTGTCCCGGCTTCGGCTCAGCCGCCAAATACACCGCGGTGTCGGTGCGCGAGGCGGCGCTCGACGTCGCGGCGATGGCCGACACCTCGACCAAGGTATTCGTCTACGAGGTGATGGGCCGGCACGCGGGTTGGCTCGCGGCGGCGGCGGGCATGGCCGGCGCCGGACCGGACGATGCGCCGCAATTGATCCTGTTTCCCGAGCGCGCGTTCGACGAGGCGGCGTTCCTGGCCCGGGTCAAGGCCACGGTCGCGCGCGTCGGCTGGTGCTTAGTGGTCGCCTCGGAAGGCATCCGTCATGCCGACGGGCGTTTCGTCGCCGAAGCCGGCGGCAAGGATTCATTCGGGCATTCGCAGCTCGGTGGTGTCGCGCCGCATCTCGCCGCGCGGGTGAAGGATGCGCTCGGCTTCAAGGTGCACTGGACCGTCCCGGATTACCTGCAGCGCTCGGCGCGGCACCTCGCCTCGAACACCGATGTCGAACACGCGTATGCGGTCGGCAAGGCTGCGGTCGCCTACGCACTGGCCGGGCACAACGCGGTGATGCCGGTCGTCGTGCGCACCTCGGATGCGCCGTATCGCTGGAAGATCGCGCCGGCGCCGTTGTCGAAAGTCGCGAACACCGAAAAAACCCTGCCGAGGAATTTCCTGCGCCGCGACGGCTACGGCATCAGCGCCGCCGCGCGCCGCTATCTCGCACCGCTGATGCGCGGTGAGGCGCCACCGCCATACGGCAAGGACGGCCTGCCGAAGTACGTCGCGTTGAGAAACGCCGCCGTCGACAGGAAGCTGCCCATCTGGCGGCCCTGACGCACCACGGAGTGCGCGCTTCCGCGGCAGACCGTGGGCAGCGCTCCAGGACGCTCGATGCTGCCGGAGCGGCTATTATCGGTGCGCCGTGCTGCGTCGCGCCAATGGGCGTTTCGCGGCGCGGTGGCTATACTCGGCCGGTTGCGCGCGGTTCCCACCGATAGTCCTCACGTCCTGGCAAGTTCAAGGGGGTTCGATGCTGTTTCATGACCACGGTTTGTTGATCG
>JBIODY010000446.1:0-1569 GCA_044445505.1 Lysobacterales bacterium | reverse complement strand
GGAAATCCAGGCCCTGTCGGAACGACGGGAGGGCCTGCTGATCGAAGTCGGCCGCATCGCGGTCGCGAACGGTTTCACCCTGCAGCGGCAACGCCTGGTCCAGGATCCACACGGCATCCTGCTCACCATCGTGGTGCGCGGACCGCCGCGCAAGAAGCGCGCGTTGGAGGCTGCCCTGCAAGCCTACGACCGCATCATCAGCTTCGAGGTGGCACCCTTTGTCGAGGGTGAACAGCGGCCGCACTTCGCCGCCTCGCGCGCCGCGCTCGATTATGTTCCGCCGCCCGTGCCGGACCCGGAACCCGCCGCCGTGACCGCAGTGGTCGACAAGCTCAAACCCGCGGCGACGCCGGCTGTAGCAACCGTCGCCTTCGACGAGATCGAACCCGCCCGGCTCACCGCGGCACCGTCGCCGCCTCCTGCCACGATGTCGATCCCCGAGCCTGCGAACAGGCAGCAAGCGGAGCCGGAATTCGAATTCATCCTGCCCGAACCGACACGCGCACCCGCCGCGCCACCGCCCGTGGTGGAGGCGCCGTTTGTCGAGCTGATCCCGCTGGAACCCGACCAGGCCGCCGTCAACAAGGTGCTGTCGAAACTGCCCACCGAATACCCGCAGATCATGCCGCGCCTGCTGACCCTCGACCGCTCGGTGCCTGAAGCGGCACGCGAATCGTCGTTGCGCCTGGCCGGTCAGCGTATCGGTCGCTGGGTCTTCGAGCGCGACCACGCACAAGCCGGCAGGCTGGACCTGGAGCAAGCCATCAAGCTGATCGGCGCGCCGGCCCTGTGCGCCCTGGTCGAGGTCGAACAGGAAGGCAACCAGCTGCATCTCCGCCACAGCCCGCTGTGCGCGGAAGACGGCCATTCCGGCTGCACGTTTTTCAGCGGCTACCTGGAAGGCCTGCTCGGCCCCATCCTCGCTTTCCGTGAAGTGTCGATCTTCGCGGTGTGCTGCCGCAGTTACGGCGCGGACGATTGCGTACTGGCGCTGTCGGACTGACCACGCCCGCCTCCCGCCTGTTGCGCACACCGAACGCAGTCGCCGGGAGGCATGCCGGGCGCCTTCATCCTCATCCGGGGGACGAAGGCCCTCATTCCGGGAACCCGCCGAACCGGCCGTTCACTCGATCTCGACGGAGATCACCTTGGCGTCCGAGATACCCGCCGCGTGCTCCGTGTGCAACACGACGGCCACGCCGTATTTCGCCAGATAGGCTGCGCGCGAGGAACTCGTCTTGACTCCATTGGAGTTGTAGATGGTGCAATCGAGATCACGCGCGTCGCCCAGCAGCTGTGCGTTGACCTTCGCGGCCGGATAGGCGGTGCCAACCTTGCACGTGCTGCGACCATCGCGGAAGTTCATGATCTGCGCGGTGGTACCACTTCTGTACTGGTAGTCAAGCATGCCTGACGCACTCGGCCGTTCCACCGCGTCGAAGTGCTGGAAACTCTTCAGCTCGAACGCGAACCCGGTCATCGCTGCGCCAACGTTCAGACTCTGCGACTTCAAGGCGACAATCCCGCGATAGCTCAGCTGGTAGTTCTGGGTCATCGGCACGCCATTGC
>JBIODY010000445.1:0-1570 GCA_044445505.1 Lysobacterales bacterium | reverse complement strand
GGGGGGGCTCACCGTGGCGCAGCGGGCCGCGCGGTATGGCGCGCGGGTCGCGCTGTTCGATCCGGGCGCGGTGGGCGGAACCTGCGTCAATCGCGGCTGCGTGCCGAAGAAGGCGTTGTGGTTCGCGGCGCAGCTGGCGCAGGCACAGGCGCTGGCGGTCGACTACGGTTTCGGGCTCACGCCGGGGCGGCTGGACTGGGCGCACTTCCGGCGCCTACGCGATCGCTACATCGAGGCAATCCGGCAGCGCTATGACGTGCGACTGGACGCGGCGCAGGTGCAGCGCATCGACCAGGCCGGGCGTCTGGTCGCCGCGGACATCGTGCAATCCGAGAGCGGTGAACGCTACCGCGCGACGCAGATCGTGATCGCCACCGGGGCACGTCCGCGCGAGCGCGATCTGCCCGGCTTCGCGCTGGGCATGGTGTCGGATGACGTGTTCGATCTGCCCGATCTGCCGCAGCGCATCGGCATCATCGGCGGCGGCTATATCGCGATCGAGTTTGCCTGCCTGCTGCATGCGCTCGGCTGCGAGGTGGAGCTGCTGGTGCGTGGCCGCCTGCTCGACAGTTTCGATGCGGAACTGACCCAGGCGCTGGCCACGGAGATGCTCGGCCGCGGCATCCACATCACCCGCGGCGCGAACATCTGCGGCGCGCGCGGCAAGCCCGGATCGATCCTGCTCGACGATGCGAACGGCGGGGCGCATGGGCGTTTCGACGCGGTGCTGTGGGCGACCGGCCGCGTGCCCAACAGCGACCGGCTGGGCCTGGAGGATATCGGTGTCGCTCGCGACGCCAAAGGGTTCGTGCAGACCGATGCATTCCAGAACACCAACATTCCCGGCATCACCGCGCTGGGCGATGTCACCGCGCATCCGGCGCTGACCCCGGTGGCGGTGTCGGCCGGCTATGCATTGATCGAGCGGTTGTTTGGTGGCCAACCGCAGGCCTGCTTCGACTACCGCGTGATTCCCACGGTGGTGTTCGCCGATCCGCCGCTGGGCATGATCGGTCTGACCGAGGCCCAGGCCCGCGCGCAATACGGCGATGCGGTGCGCGTCTACAGTCGCCGCTTCACCCCGTTGCAGTTCGCCGTTGCCGGTCACGTTACGCCGAGCGTGATGAAGCTGATCTGCACCGGCGACGACGAGCAGGTGATCGGCATGCACGTGCTAGGTCCAAATGCGGACGAGATGCTGCAGGGTTTTGCGGTGGCGATGCGGCAGGGGCTGTGCCGGCGTGATCTGCGCTCGGCGGTGGCGATCCACCCAACCTCGGCGGAAGAGCTGCTGTTACTGCACTGAGGTTGTCGCCGCGGGGGCGCCGCCGCACACTGTCGGCATGGATACCTTCATGCTGGAATGCGGCGATGCGCCGCTGCTGATCAGCCTGCCGCACGACGGCAGCACGCTTCCGGAGGCGCTGGCCGCGCGCCTGCGTCCGGCCGCCCGTCGCGCGCCTGATACCGATTGGCATGTGGCGCGGTTGTATGCGCCGCTGGCCCGCGCGCTGGGCGCCAGCGTGTTGCGCCCGATCGTCTCGCGTTACGTCATCGATCTGAACCGGCC
>JBIODY010000444.1:0-1574 GCA_044445505.1 Lysobacterales bacterium | reverse complement strand
GCCTGCAGGTCGGCGATCAGGTGCAGGAATGGCTGGCGCAACACGTCCTCGTAGCGCGGCTTGTTCGCGGCGAACCAGGTGCGGTTGTTGTTTGCGGCAAGATCGCGCAGGAATTTGAATGTGGCGGGAGTGAAATAGGTCGTGGCCAAAGGATGATCGCCGGGGGTGCAGGGATGGGTATTGTCGGAGCGGCGTCAGCCGCGATGCCGGGCCGCGTCGAACACCATCGCAACCCAAACCCTCCCGTTGGAGGGGAGGGCTTTACGAATATCGCGGCTGAAGCCGCTCTACGCAAGCTCGTGACCCCAGCTCTCGAGCGCATCCAGCAATGGAACATGTGCGATCGGCAAGGCCGGGTCGGCGCGCATTTGCGCGATCGTCGCGAAATAGTCGTCGTGCGTGAGTGTGGTCAATGGCGTCCGGGTATCGAGGCGGCGTCGGCGGAATTCCTCCCAGCGCACGCGCTCGTCGGCATCCAGCGTTTCCGGCCAGTTGCGTGCGCGGTAGCGGAACAGCAATTCGGAATAGCGGGCATCGCGGAATGGAAACGCGCGGCTGCCCAGTTGTTCCGGTGGCGTCTCGCGTACCGCGCGCAGCAGCGGCTTGTCCGCGTCCTGCAGGAAGCCCGCGTAGAGCGCGAGTTCCGGATCCTGCGTCGCATCGCGCACGCCGGCGTGCGCGAACACCGCATGCAATTTGGCGACCAGGCCATCGGCGCTGCGCAGGAGCCGCAGATGCGCGAGCGCGCGTTCGGGATCGAGCGCGATGCGCGCGAGGTCGACACCCTTCAATGCGCTCATCGGCGCCAGGGCCGGCGATTTGTTCGCGTGGACCGCCTTCAGCGGGATGCGGGCCACGTCCTCGGGCAGGTCCGCGCGCGAGACGAAAACGCGATCGGCGATTTCCTCGGCGTCCAGTTCGAGCAGCGGCGCGGGATCGACATCGAGATCGTAGACGATCACCGCGTTGGGCAGGCTCGGGTGCATGGCCAGCGGCGCAATCAACGCGAGACAGCCGCGGCTGGCCGGGTAGCGCGAGGACACGTGCACCAGCGGCGTCATCTGCGCGACGTCGAGCAGTTCGAACGCGCGCTGCTTGCGGCGCAGCGCGAAATAGAAGTCCCACAGCCGCGGCTGGCGCACGCGGAGCAGACGAGCGAGACCGATCAGGGCCTCGACGTCCGACACCGCGTCATGTGCGCGCTGCTGCACGATGCGGTTCGCCGTCGCGAGGTGTTCGAGGCGGAAGCTCGGCGTGCCGTCCTCGCGGCGCGGCCATTCGATTCCATCCGGGCGCAGCGCGTAACACAGGCGCGCGAGGTCGATCAGGTCCCAGCGCGAATTGCCATCCTTCCACTCGCGCGCGTACGGGTCGCGGAAGTTGCGATAGAGCAGGTGGCGGGTGAATTCATCGTCGAAACGCAGCGAGTTGTAGCCGACGTTGCAAGTGCCGGGCTCCAGCATGTGCTCGTTGACCACCGCAGCGAACTCGGCTTCGATGACACCCTCGCGCTGCATCTGCTGCGGCGTGATGCCGGTGATCAGGCAGGCCTGCGGGTGCGGCAGCACATCCGG
>JBIODY010000443.1:0-1608 GCA_044445505.1 Lysobacterales bacterium | reverse complement strand
TGCACGGTGCTCATGTACGTCCTCGCGAGGATGCCTGTGCGAAGTCTATCAGCGCCTCGCGCGGCGCGAACCTGCACCAGGCGAACGCGAGCAGGCAGGCGAGGCACGGCCAGCCGAGATAACGCAGCTCGGCCGGAACCAGCAGCGGTAGCGGCAGCAGATACAGCGCGGCGCTGGCGAGCAGCGCGAGCGCGAGCGGATCCGCGTTCACATGCCAGCGCTGCCGTGCGCGCGGGACTGCCGTGAGGCCGAGCAGCAGATACGGCCACGCGGCCAACAGCGGTGTTTCGCTCAACGCAGCGGCACCGCGCATCAGGATCCGGTGCAGCAGCGACTGATTGCGCCGGATCGGCGGGTTGTCCCGATAACGGACTTCATCGTCGACATAGAGCAACTCGCGCGGCCATGCAGGATCGTGCGTACCCAGCAACGCGCCGGCTCTTCGCCAGACATGCGCGGACCATGCCCGCGGGTGCGCCCGTATCGCCTCGAACCACGCCGCACGCAATGCGCGCAATTCGGCTGGCGACCATTCGCCCATGAACGGGTCGCGCACGCCGTGTCGGGTGCCCTGCAGCAGCGGCGTGACGCTCCAGTCGCGCGACGCCGCGGCGAGTTCCGGCACGTCGAGACCGGGTCCGGTCATGAACGCGGGCAGCAGCATCTGGTTGCTCGCGATCGACAGCGCGGCGAGGTCCCAGGTCGCGACCACCGTCCACAGCGGAACCCGCCGCTGCACCTGCGCGTCGACCGTCATCGCGGCGCCGATCAAGCCCAGCCACAGGATTGCGGCCGCTGCCATGATCGGCAGTCGGCGCGACGCACCGGTCGGCGTCTTGCCGAACGCCAGCCAGGCGGCCCAGAGCGCAAACGGCAGCACGGCGGGCGCTGCATTGAAACGGATCGCCGTCGCATAGAACAACGCGGGCAACGCGACGACGAGCCAGCGCCGGTGGCGCGTCGCCTGCGCGAACGCGAGCGCACCGGCGGCGAAGGCCAGCGCGGACAACAGGCCGACATCGGTCCAGACGTGGCCGCGCAACAGCCACGGCACAGGAGCGAACGCCGCGCACAGCACGAGGGCGAGCGTGCGCCACGCGCCGAGCCGCGCGGCGCGCGCAAGCAGCGCCAGGCCGCTCCAGAACATCAGCAGATGCAGCGCGAATATCAGCCCCGGGCCGGACAGCAACGCATCGCAGGCGCGCCAGACGAAAACGATCAGCGGCGGCGTGATGTTGGTCGTCTCGCCGCCGCGCGCCTGCCACCACGCATACGCGGAATCGAACGACATCTGGCCCGGCCAGTACGCGGCGATATCGAGCGCGAAACCGGCAAGCACGACCAGCCACGGCAGCCAGCGTGGCGCGTTGCGTGGCGAAGGCGCGGTCGGTTCCCGCATCATCTCAAAGCCGGCTGACGTCGAGGTCGGCCGCGGTACCTTCGTGCCGGCCGCCGCTCGCGTGGGCCAGCACGCCGAGCAGCGGCGCGGCGATGCGTTCGCGCAGGCTCGCGAGGTTCGCGTCCGCACACCGCATGGCCGGATCGATGCGGTTCGCAATCCAGCCGACGAGCCTGCAGCCGTCATCGCGGATCGCGCGCACGCTGAGC
>JBIODY010000442.1:0-1634 GCA_044445505.1 Lysobacterales bacterium | reverse complement strand
TCGACGCTGGAGCGTGCTGGTGCTGGTCGCGCTGCCGCTCGCGTTCTATCTGCGCCGGCACGCAGTCGACATGCCGCTGCTGATCGATCTGGTCTATCTCGAAATCGTCATCGGCCTCGGCGCATTCGCGCGTCGCGCGTTTCGCCTGCCCGCGCCGCGCGACGCGCGCGACTACCTGCAGGCGTTCGTGCTCGGGTTTCTGGTCTGGAGCGTCCTTGCATGGAGCGCCTCGGCGCTGGATGCCGGTTCGATCAAGGGGCTGCGCTGGCTGACCGTGCTGTTGGCGATTCCGGCCGCGTGCGCGCGGCATACGCCGCTCGCGCTGTACCTGTGGCGGCGCCTCGGCGCGCAGACGACCGGCGATCGTTTCTGGTGCGGCGCGCTGACGGCATGGATCGCGGTGCTGTACGCGCGCAGCAACGTCGTGTTCGGTTACGACGCGCAGTGGTACGGCCTGCGGCCGGAATACGTGCTCGATCCCGGCAGTTCGGTGTTCCAGCCACTCGGCCTGATCGCGCCGGTGCACTACTACCCGAAGCTGTACGAAGTATTCCTGTTGCCGGTCAGCGCATTCGGCGATACCAGCGTGATCGTCGGCATGTCGATCGGGATGCTGGTGCTGATCCTGCTGGCGTGTCACGTGCTCGCGACGCGCATCGACCTGCCCCCGCGCGCACGCATGCCCGTGCTCGCGCTCGTCGCCACCCTGCCGGCGCTGGCGAATTCGGCGCTGGAACCCAAGCCCGACGTGATCAGCGCGTTGTTCGTGCTGCTCGCCGCCGACGCGGCGCTGGCCTGGGCACGTTCGCGCAGCAGCGCCGACGCGCTCTGGATGCTGGCCGCGGGCCTGCTCGCCTGCCTTGCGAAACTCAGCGCGGTTCCGTTTGTGGGCATGCTGGTGCTCGCCGCGGCGATCGCGGCCTGGCGCCGCCGCGGCGAAGCCGGGGTTGCAGCGGACCCGCGCACGACGCGTCTCGCGGTGGCAGCTTCGGCCGCGGCACTGATCGTGGCTGGGTTCGTTATCGCGCGCACCTGGCTGCTCACCGGAATGCCGACCGTGGTGCAGACGAACCTGTGGCAGGCGCTCGGCATGCACCTCGCCGAACCGGCGGGTGCACTGACCTGGGCGCGCGCACCGGACTGGGCGGACTTGCCAACGCTGATCGTCGACTGGCTGTTCCGGCCGCAGCGCCTGGCGCATGTCGTCATCGCGTGGGTCGGCAATGTCTGGGCATGGTGCGGGCTGCTCGCGTTCTCCGCGGCGCTGCTCACGCAAGGCGCGCCGAGAGGCAATCGCGTGCGGCTGCCGTTGATCGCACTGATCGCGACCGGTGTAGTGCTCGCGGTCGGTGTCGGCTATCCGGTGCGCGGCAGCGATGGCAACTACTTCCTCGCCGCGCTGCTGCCGGCGATCCTGGTCGGCGCCACCGCCGCGTTCACGCGTCTCGCTGCGACGCCGCGCGCGCTCGCGGTCGCGCTGGCCTGCCTGCCCGCGTTCGCGTTGTTTCAGGCCAGCTACGCGTTCGTCAGCGCCGGCTGGTGGCCGGGCACGCGGACCTTCGACCTCGATCTTTCGCGCAACTGGCACGATACGCGCCGCGCGCGTTGGGGAAAGCTCGAATACGCCGGTATGC
>JBIODY010000441.1:0-1634 GCA_044445505.1 Lysobacterales bacterium | reverse complement strand
GAACGCACGTGCGAGGGTCAGCGCGAGTCCGCGGCTACCCGCCTCGAGCGCGTCGCGATCGTTCGCGTGTGCCGCCAGCCAGCTGCGCGCGGTTTCCAATGCAGCGCGCACGCCGGACACCGTGTCATCGGCATCGGCGAACAGCGCGTCCGCGGCCCGCAGCATCACCTCGATGCCGCTCGTGTCCAGCGCGCGCAGGACGTCCAGCGCGAGTACGTTGGTCGTGCCTTCCCAGATCGGATACACCTGCGCATCGCGCAGCAGCAGCGGGATTCCGGTGTTCTCGATGTAGCCGCCGCCGCCGAACGCCTCGCAGGTTTCCGAGGCGACGCGCACCGCGAGCTTGGCGGTCCATAGTTTCGCGAGTGGTGTCAACACGCGCAACAACGCTTTTTCATCCGCGGACGCGACGCCTGTTTCGATCCGGCCGAGCAGCCCGGTCACGAAGAACACGAACTGGAACGCGGCCTCGAACTCGGCCTGCAGCGCGACCAGCGTCGCACGATGCAGCGGTTGCTCGATCAGCATGCGGCCGAACACGCGGCGGCGGCGCGCATGGTCGAACGCGAGGCAGAGGCAGCGGCGCATCGTCGCCAGCGCGCAGACCGCATTCCAGGTGCGGGTCACGTTGAGCATCGGCGCGATCAGGCGTACGCCATGGGCGAGCTCGCCAACCGGCTCGGCCAGCGTGCCGTCGAGATGGATTTCCGCAGTCGGCAATTCACGCGTGCCGAGCTTGTCCTTGAGGCGGTCGACGCGGATGCCGTTCCAGTGCGCGGCGGCGTCGCGCGTTTCGAGATAGAACAGCGCCAGCGCGCCGGTTCCTGCGCCGGCGCCTTCCGGGCGCGCGAGAGTCAAGGCCATCTCGCCGATCACCGCCGAGGTGAACCATTTGCGGCCATACAGCCGCCAGCGATCATCGGCGCCGCGGCGAGCGAGCGTCTGCGTGCCGCCGACATCGGAACCGCCGGCGGTCTCGGTCATCCATTGCCCGGACAGCCACAGCGTCGCCGCGTCGCGTGAAAGCAGGTGCGGCAGCGCGCGATCGATCAGGAGCCGATTCGCCGATGCCTTGAGCGCGGTCGCGGCGCCGTCGCTCATCGCCAGTGGACAGGTGTAGAACTCGCTCGCGACATGGTGCAGATAGACGCGCGCGAACTGGTCGGTGCGGGCGTGCATGCCGTGCGCCGGCTCGTGGCCCGCAGCGACCAAGCCGTAGCGCGCCGCCAGCGCTGCACCGTGCTGCCAGACCGGCGTGATTTCGATCCGGTCCACGCGTGCGCCGGATGCATCCCATTGCGTCAATACGGGTTCGACTGGTACTCGCGCACGCGCTTCGCTCCACGCGGTCGCGGCGTGTGCGCCGAGTTCGACGAGATCGGTTTCGATCGCGGCATGGACTGCGCGCGGCAGCAGGCGATCGAGCGTCGCGCGGAGTACGCGATCGTCGCGGTACTGGTTGCCGAGAACCGGCTCGGGCTGGATGAAATCCATGGCAGGCGGACGTGCGGGTGTTCATCACGATACGCGTGGCGTCGATGGCGCTGCAAGTTGACGGGATTCACACATCCATGCCGATCCCCACCCAACCCTTCCTTGAAGGGGAGCGTTGGGTGGGGATGGTGTTTCCTGGG
>JBIODY010000440.1:0-1639 GCA_044445505.1 Lysobacterales bacterium | reverse complement strand
TTCGACCTTCCAGGTCTCGACCGCGGTCGCGGTCAGCGCGTGGCGGACCGGGTTGATCATGTCGAACAATTCCCACGCGCGCTCATGCCGCCCGGCTTCGGCGAACGCCATCACCGCCCAGACTGCCGCGTGTGTGTACTGGCCGCCGTTTTCGCGCACGCCGGGTACGTAGCCGCGGATGTAGCCGGGATCCTCGGCGAGCCGGTTGTCGAACGGAGGCTCCAGCAATTCGATCAGTCGCGGGCCGGGTTTGACCAGGTGCGCATCGAGCGCATCCAGCGCGCGCCGCGTGCGCTCCGGATCGCCGGCGCCAGAGAGCACCGACCAGCTCTGCGCGATCGAGTCGATCCTGCACTCGGGTGCGGACGCGGTGCCGAGCGGTGTGCCGTCGTCGAAATAGGCGCGGCGGTACCAGTCGCCGTCCCAGCCGTGCCGGTCCAGGGCGTCCTTGAGTTTTCCGGCCTGGTCGCGGCAGCGCGCGGCGAACTTCGAATCGTTGCGATGGATCGCGATGTCCGCGAATTCGGTCAGCACGGTGTACAGGAAGAAGCCGAGCCAGATGCTCTCGCCGCGGCCGTCCTTGCCGACATTGTTCATGCCGTCGTTCCAGTCGCCGCTGCCCATCAGCGGCAGGCCGTGCGCACCCATGCGCAGGCCGTGCTCGATCGCACGCACGCAATGCCGGTAGAGATCGACGCTCTCGTTCGAGCGCATCGGCATGTCGTAATACGATTCCTCGCCGGGATTGAGCTCGCGGCCGTCGAGGAATTCCGCGTTTTCATCCAGCACGCTCCAGTCGCCGCTGGTGCGCAGGTAGCGGCTGGTTGCGAATGGCAGCCACAGATAGTCGTCGGAACAGCGCGTGCGCACGCCGCGGCCGGCCGGCGGATGCCACCAGTGCTGCACGTCGCCCTCGCGGAACTGGCGCGATGCGCACAGCACGAGTTGCGCACGCAGCAGCTCCGGCGCGGCATGCACGAGCGACATCACGTCCTGCAACTGGTCGCGGAAGCCGAATGCGCCGCCCGACTGGTAGAAGCCGCTGCGTCCCCATACCCGGCAGGAAATGACCTGATAGAGCAGCCAGCCGTTGGCGAGGGCATTCAAGGCGTGATCGGGCGTTTCGACGACGACTGCGCCGAGCAGGCGCGCCCAGCGTTCGACGTTCGCATCGAAGGACGCACGCGCCGAGCCGGAACGCCGGAACCGGCGCACCAGCGAGGATGCATCGGCCTGGTCGCGCCCGGCGCCAAGGCGGAAGAGCAGGGTGCGCGATTCGCTGTCGGCGAGTTCCAGTGGCACCTGGATTGCGCCGCAGGGATCGAGGCGCGCGCCGGTGCGTCCGCTGAGGGACACGCGGCCCATCGCACCCGGATTGCGCAGCGTGCCGTTGCGGCCGATGAATTCGCTGCGGTCGCCGGACAGCGTGCGCTGCGCATCGTCGACATCGAAGAATGCGACGAGCTCAGAGAATTCCGTGTTGTATGCGTTGCGCGCAAGCAGCGCGCCGCTGGCATCGATCTCGGTCACGACGTGCATGCCGGTCTTTGCGGCGAGATCGCCGAGCACCCATTCGACATAGCCGGTCGCCGACAGCTTGCGCGCGCGGCCGGAATCGTTGCGCAGGCGCAGGGTGAAG
>JBIODY010000439.1:0-1653 GCA_044445505.1 Lysobacterales bacterium | reverse complement strand
CAGCGCGTGGTCGGCCAATGCGGCGTCGAGGTCCTTCAGCGATTTGGCGACGGTCGGGGAGAAACGAAACAAGGTGAGGTTGCGAAAGAACATTTGGGAACCGGAAATGGGGAATCGGGAGTGGAGAATCGGGAATCGGGAATCGTAGGCGCGAGCGTGCTCGCGACAATCGCCTGCACGCAGGCTCCTACGTTGATGGATCGCCATCCAGCCAGGCGTGAGCATCCGGTTGCGGTGTCTCACCGCGCGAGCCCAGCGACGCGAAATCGAACAATTTGGCATCGGCCAAGTGCGAGGGCGCGACGTGCGCAAGCGCGCGAAACATGATTTCGCTGCGGCCGGGGTGCTCGCGTTCCCACGCATCCAGCATCCGCCGCACCTGTTTGCGCTGCAGGTTTTCCTGCGAGCCGCACAGGTTGCACGGAATGATCGGGAACGCATGCTGTTCGGCGTACTCGGCGATTTCGGCCTCGCGGCAATACGCGAGCGGCCGGATCACGACGTGCTTGCCGTCGTCGGACAAAAGTTTCGGCGGCATCGCCTTCAACGTGCCGCCGTGGAACAGGTTCAGGAAAAACGTGGCGAGGATGTCGTCGCGATGATGGCCCAGCGCGATCTTGCTGAAGCCCTCACGCTCGGCGAACGCATACAGCGCCCCGCGCCGCAGCCGCGAGCACAGGCTGCACAGCGTCCTGCCCTCGGGCACCACGCGCGTGACGACGCTATACGTGTCTTGCTCGATCACGCGGAACGGCACGCCGTGCGCGCGGCAGTAATCCGGGATGACGTGTTCCGGAAAGCGCGGCTGCTTCTGGTCGAGGTTCACCGCGACCAACTCGAATTTCACCGGCGCTTTCGCCTGCAACGACAGCAGGATATCCAGCAGCGTCCAGGAATCCTTGCCGCCGGACAGGCACACCATCACCCGGTCGCCGTCCTCGATCAGGTTGTAATCGGCGATGGCCCGTCCGACCCCGTGGCGCAGGCGCTTGGCCAGCCGCGCGGCTTCGTGCGCCTGCTTGCGATCGGGGAAGTGGAGGCGTTCGATGGCGGGCATGAACTGGTCAGTTTAGCGCGCCCGGCGGCGGCGCTACACTGCCGCCATGCAGCCCGACGATGATCCCGCCATGCTGGTCCGGCGCCTGACCGAATTGCGCGAGGAACACCGCGACCTCGACGTCGCGATCACGAAATTGGCGGTCGATCCGGGTAGCGACCAGTTGCAATTGAGCCGCCTGAAAAAGCGCAAGCTCAAGCTGAAGGACATGATCTCGTATTTCGAGAACAAGCTCATACCCGACCTCGATGCTTGAGCCCATCGCGCTGGAAAACGACTTCGTCGCGCTGGAGCCGTTGACACTGGATCACGTCGCCGGGCTCGAACAGGCTGCGGCCGACGGCGAACTGTGGGACCTGCGCGTCACCTACGTGCCGCCACCGGGCGCGATGCGGGCCTACGTCGAAAACGCGCTGGCGATGCGGGCGGCCGGCGACTCGCTGCCGTTCGTGGTGCGCGACAAGCGCGACGGCGCGATTGCGGGCAGTACGCGCTACTACGACTTCAAACCCGACGTGCCGCGGGTGTTGATCGGCTACACGTGGTACGGCGCGAGCCGCCAGCGCACGCACGTCAACACCGCGTGCAAACTGCTG
>JBIODY010000438.1:0-1669 GCA_044445505.1 Lysobacterales bacterium | reverse complement strand
TGCCACCCGCTGCTCTTTTTTACGCGCCTCCAGCCGCTATGTTTCCCGCGCCGCGGCGTCCACAAACACGCCACCGGGGCTTCCCCCGCTCCCACAGAAGCGGACGCGCTCAGCGGTGCAGCGCGCGTGCGTGATGGCGCAAGTGGTCGTCGACGAACGTGCTGATGAACCAGTAGCTGTGGTCGTAGCCGGGTTGTCGGCGCAGCGTCAATGCCTGGCCGGCGTCGCGGCAGGCGCGCTCGAGACGTTCCGGCTGCAATTGGTTATCGAGAAACCTGTCGGCAGTTCCCTGGTCGACCAGGATCCCGCCCGCGAAGCGCGCGCCGTCGCGGATCAATGCGCAGGCGTCATACGCGTTCCAGGTCTCGCGGTCGTCGCCGAGATAGAGCGACATCGCCTTGCGCCCCCACGGCACTTCGCTCGGCGCGACGATCGGCGCGAACGCGGACACGGACTTGTAGCGATCGGGATTCCGCAACGCGATCGTCAGCGCGCCGTGGCCGCCCATCGAGTGGCCGCAGATGCTCTCGCGCGTCAGGTCGGCTGCGGTGAAGTTCGCAGCGACGACGGCCGGCAGTTCCCGGGTCACGTAGCTGTACATGCGGAAGCGTTTCGCGAAGACGGGCAGGGTCGCATCGAGATAGAAACCGGCGCCCTCGCCGAATTCCCAGTCGCCGGTCGCAGCCTCGATGCCGGTTTCGCGCGGGCTGGTGTCCGGGGTGACCAGGATCAGGCCGAGTTCCGCGGCGAGGCGCTGAGCGCCGGCCTTGATCGCGAAGGTTTCCTCGCTGCAGGTCAAGCCGGCAAGGCAATACAGCACGGGTGCCTGCGCATGCTCGGCGAGCGGCGGCACGAACACGCCGAACTTCATCGCGCCGCCGGTTTCCAGCGAGGCATGGCGGTAGAAACCCTGGGTGCCGCCGAAGCAGCGTTGTTCGGAAATCGTCTCGATGGTCACGGATCGCGGCGGCCGATGCACGGAGGTTTCCAGTGTAGCGCCGCCAGCTATCATTGCCGTCCGTCCATGTCGACAGTTCCCGATGCCGTATACGCCGATCGTCGCCACTCTCGGTTACGTGCTTGCGCCGGATCGGCGGCGCGTGCTGATGATCCATCGCAACGCACGCGCGGACGACCAGCACCTCGGCAAGTACAACGGCCTCGGCGGCAAGCTCGATCCGCATGAGGACGTGCTCGCCGGCATGTGCCGCGAGATCCGCGAGGAAGCCGGGATTGTATGCACGGAACTGCGCCTGCGCGGAACCGTGAACTGGCCCGGATTCGGCACGCACGGCGAGGACTGGCTGGGTTTCATTTTCCTGATCACGCGCTTCGAGGGAACGCCGCTGGAGCGCAATCCGGAAGGCGCGCTGGAATGGGTCGAGGTGGACCGCCTCGGCCAGTTGCCGATGTGGGAAGGCGACCGTCATTTCCTGCCGTTGGTGTTCGATGCCGATCCGCGTCCGTTCCACGGCGTGATGCCGTATCGCGACGGGCACCTGCAGTCGTGGAGCTATTCGCGCGCGTGATGCTTCGCCAGAGGGACCGCGAACATTGTGGGAGCGGCTTCAGCCGCGATGCCTTTCAAGCCCTCCCCTTCAAGGGAGGGTTGGGTGGGGATGGTGTTCGCCGCGTGACACGAAAAGCCTCGCGGCTGAAGCCGCTCCTG
>JBIODY010000437.1:0-1684 GCA_044445505.1 Lysobacterales bacterium | reverse complement strand
CATCGTGCTTGGGGACGAGGCGCTCGACGATCCTGATCGCATTGTCGGTCATCTGCGCGACCACGATATCGTCGATGCTTCTTTGCGCGGCCAGGAAATTCTCTCCGCCATTGCCGTATTGGAAGGCCATCCGAAGATCGGACGACCGACCGCGAGCGGTCTGCGCGAACTCGTCATCGGCAGCGGCAGCCACGGTTACATCGCCCTGTATCGCTACGTCATCGAAATGAATGCAGTGCTTGTGCTGGCGATCCGTGCGCAACGCGAAGCGGGTTATCTTCACGTCTGAACATGGCGAAACACCGAGGAATATCGTCCGCATGGCCCAGTTCCCCGCTATCGAAATCCGCGCCCGCGCAGGCCAGCCGCTCGGCATGTCGCCGACGCGCTTCCTGCGCGACTACTGGCAGAAACGGCCGCTGCTGATCCGTGGCGCGTTTGCGGACTTCGAGAATCCGGTCGCACCGGATGATCTGGCCGGTCTGGCCTGCGAGGAACTCGCGCTGGCGCGGATCGCGATTCATGAGCCCAAGCGTGATCGCTGGACGCTGCGCAGCGGGCCGTTCGTCGAGGGTGACTTCGCCACGTTGCCGAAGACCCATTGGACCTTGCTCGTGCAGGACGTCGACAAGTGGGACGCCGACGTCGCTGCCGTGCTCGCCCGGTTCGACTTCCTGCCGAGCTGGCGCATCGACGACGTGATGGTCAGCTATGCCGAGGACGGCGGCTCGGTCGGCGCGCATGTCGACCAGTACGATGTGTTCCTGCTGCAAGGACTCGGTCGGCGGCGCTGGCAACTCACGACCGACGCTGCCGCGTCTAGGGAATTCCGTACGGATGCAGAATTGAAATTACTCCGTGAATTCACCCCGACCCACGAATGGATCCTCGAACCCGGCGACATGCTGTATCTGCCGCCCGGCGTGCCCCATCACGGCGTCGCGCTCGGCGCCTGCATGACTTATTCGATCGGCATGCGCGCACCGTCGCAAGCGGAGTTGCTGGTCGATTTCGCGGAGACCATCGCGGAGACGCTGCCGGATAGCCGACGCCTCGCCGATCCCGATCTGGCCCCGGCGCGCGGCGCCGGCGAGATCGACGATGCGGCGATCGCACGCGTGATGCGGGCGATGCCGTGGCTGCGGTTTCATATCGAAGACCCTGCTTCCTGTCGGGATGACGCAGCGAAAAACCGGATCCCGGCCTGCGTCGGGATGACGGAATCCATGGACGCTGGGTCAATTTCCGCACCTGTGCTGCGTGCCTGGTTCGGCCGCTTCATCACCCGCTATCGCAGCGCCCAGACCGCCGCTCCGAATCCGCGACCGCTGAGCGACGCCGCGTTCGCACGCGCGCTGGCACGCGGAGCCGAGGCGCAGCGCAACCCGTGGTCGCGTTTCGCCTGGATGCGCGAAGCCGGCGGCGCTACCCTGTATGCCGCCGGCGACAGCCATGCGTGTTCGCAGCGCTTTGCACGCCTGGTTTGCGCACACGCAAGATTTCCGATCGCGAACGCGCCGGCGACGCGACGCGACCGCGCGTTGCTGCGCACGCTCGTCGATGCCGGCCATCTCGCCATTACCCGTTGACGAAGGTCTGGCTCACGGAGGCCGTGCATGATTCCCGAGAACTTCAGCGTGGAGCCCGCGTCATGGGAAGCCGATCTGGCCGATCTGCGCGCGGT
>JBIODY010000436.1:0-1699 GCA_044445505.1 Lysobacterales bacterium | reverse complement strand
GCGCACGCTGTCCGCGCACAAGCCACTGACTTATCTCGCCACCGCGAGCAAGGCCAGGCGCAGCGGCCGCATCTTCATCGACTGGCTGCGCAACACCCGTGGTGCGACCAGCGTCGCCAGCTGGTCACTGCGCGCGCGCGGCGGCGCGCCGGTCGCGATGCCGCTGCGCTGGGACGAACTCGGGCGTATCAGAAGCGCAGATGCGTTCGATCTCGCCGCAGCGCAGCGCCGCGCGAAAATCCTGCGCAAGGATCCGTGGGAGGATTTCAATAGCCTCGATCAGGTGTTGCCCTCGCTGTAGCGGTGCCTTCGTCCTGCGCCTGCAGGCTTGTGGCGCCAGCAGCCGCAACCTGCGCATTTCGAGTTGTCGCGGATGCGACGCGGTCTGCGCGGGAACGAGGCACGGGAGTGCTGCCATGCCGGCGACGTGGAGCCGTGGTGCGCGAGCAGCAAGGGATCACGGTTATCCGCCGCGCTCCTCACCCAGCGGCAACCCATCGGGCATGAGTCCGGGTGCCGGGGGCGCCGCATCGATGTGCGGCGGCAACGCGGCAGTCACGCGCCAGGCGACGATCCAGCCGGCGCCGAGCAACCCGGCCGACAGCAGAAACGGCGCGCCCGGCAGACGCATCGGCGAATGATCGCTGATGAACAACGCGAAGATCTGGGTGAACAGCGTGGGCCCGAAAATGCCGGCGACGCTGGCGAGGCTGCTCACCGCGCCCTGCAGTCGGCCCTGTTCGCGCGCATCGACCTGATGCGTCATCAGCGCCTGGGTCGTCGGGCCCGCGAGTCCCCAGAGTGCGAGCAGCGGAATGCCGAGCAGGAACACCGGCCCCGTGCCGGCCAATGCCATGACCGCAAAACCGAGTGCGCCGAACGCGACGCCGATCAGCAGCGTGCGCCGTTCGCCGATGCGCGGCACCAGCTTGCGCACCAGCCAGGCCTGCACGATCGCGTTGCACAAGCCGACCAGCGCGAGCGTGTAGCCGACTTTCTGCGGGCCCCAGCCATAACGATAGTCCGCGTACAGCACGAACACGCTTTGCAGCACGTAGTGGGCGAGATTGCTGAGCAGCACGACGCCGGCGAGTCCGAAAACCTGCCGATAGCGGCGCAACAGCAACAGCGAGCCGAGCGGATTGGCATGGTTCCAGTCGAAGCGCGTGCTGCGCCGCTCCGGCGGCAGCGACTCCGGCAGGATGAAGAAGCCGTAGCAGAAATTCGTCAGCGCGAGCGCGGCCGCGGCGAAGAACGGCAGGCGCACGCTGATGCCGCCGAGCAGGCCACCGAGCGCAGGACCGATGATGAACCCGATGCCGAACGCGGCACCGAGCAGGCCGAAACTCGCGGCGCGCTTTTCCGGCGGCGTGACGTCGGCGATGTACGCGTTCGCGGTGGTGAAACTCGCCGCGGTCATGCCCGAGATGCAACGGCCGATCAGCAACAGCGGCACCGAGTTTACGAGCGCCATGAACAGGAAATCGACGCCGATGCCGAGGTTCGACAGCAATACCACCGGGCGCCGGCCGAAACGGTCGGACAGCGTGCCCTGGATCGGCGAACAGACGAACTGGATTAGCGCGAACATTGTCCCGAACACGCCGACCCACATCGCGGCTCGCGCGATACCGCCGCCGCCGAGTTGCTCGATCAGGTGCGGCAGCACCGGGATGATGATGCCGAACGACAGGATGTC
>JBIODY010000435.1:0-1715 GCA_044445505.1 Lysobacterales bacterium | reverse complement strand
GCTGCTCCCGGTGGTGGCCATGCGAATGTCGGCGCAGTTTCACCCAGCTCCGACACTCGCACCAGCACTTGATGTGTAAAGCACTATTTTTCTTGTTTCTCGCGCACAGGACGCTTCGCCAGCTTGCGCTGCAAGGTGCGTCGATGCAGGCCGAGCCGGCGCGCGGTTTCGGAGATATTGCCAGCGCATTCGGCCAGCACACGTTGGATATGTTCCCATTCGAGCCGTTTGAGTTGTGGCGCATGACTCGGAAGCGGCGTATCGGAGTCGTCGCGGTCGTCGCCAAGCAGCGCCAGGACGACCTGGTCGGCGTCGACCGGCTTGGCGAGGTAGTCGTGCGCGCCGCGCTTGATCGCCTCGACCGCGGTCGCGATCGAGGCGTAGCCGGTCAGCAGCAGGATGCGCAGGGCCGGACGCGCCGCGAGCAGGTCCGGGATCAGCGCGAGTCCATTCTCGGCCCCGAGCTTGAGATCCAGCACCGCGAAATCCGGTGAACTCTCGCGCACCAGCGCCAGCGCGCGGGCGCCGTCGCCGGCGGTGTCGACGAGGAAACCGCGTGCGGTCAGCGCACGCGCGAGTACGGCGGCGAAAACCGTGTCGTCATCGATGAGGACGACACGGCGCGATTGCGTTGCGTTCATGGATCGCGATTGTCGACTGCCGGCAGCGGCACGCGCAATCGCTGCAGCAATCCGCCGTCGGCCAGCACCTGTGCGGAAAGCTCTCCGCCGAGGCGCTCGGCGGTCGCATGCGCGAGCGCGAGGCCGAGGCCGAGGCCGTCGCGCTTGCTGGTCTGGAAGCGCAGTCCCTCACCCGGCAGGTTGCCGATGCCGTGATCGCGCACCCGGAATTCGACCTGCTCGACGTCGGCCACGACAGCGAGTCCGATCGCGTGCTGGCCGGCCGCCAGCGACGCATCGGCGGCATTGCTGAGCAGGTTGATCAGTGCATGCCGCAGATCCGGTGCAGCGTCGATGACGCGTGGGTTTGCACTGCCGTCGAACACGATGCGCAGCTCGACCTCCGGCCGCAACAGGCGGAACTGCTGCTCGCAATCGTGCACGAAATCGGCAAGCGCGAGGCGCTGCGGCGCACCGACCAACTGGCGGCTGCCGACCGCGACCAGTTCGCGCAGGATGTCGCGGCAGCGTTCGGCCTGGCCGGAGAGCAGCGCCAGATCGGCAGCGAGCGCATCGTCGCCCGGATGTTCGCGGCGCAACTCGCCGAGCAAGGTGCGGATCGTCGACAGTGGCGTGTTCAACTCATGCGCGGTGCCGGCAGCCTGGGTCGCTATCGCGAGGATGCCTTCGTCGCGCAACGCGCGTTCGCGCTCGCGCTGCACTTCGGTCTCGCGTTCGCGCAGCGCGCGCGCGAGCCGCGCGATGAAGAACGCGAGCACGCCGGCGGTCACCGCGAAGTTGATCGCCATGCCGGCAACGTGCAGGTTGAAGCCGCCGCTGCCGGCCTCGTGCGGGCGCGGCAACGCGACATGCCAGGGAATCAGCAGCAGATAACAGGCCGCGGCGAGCAGGGCGACTGCGCTGACGTAGCGCAGCGGCAGCGCCGCTGCCGCGAGCGCGATCGGCATGACCAGCAGGGATACGAACGGGTTGGTCGCACCGCCGGAGAAATACAGCAGCCAGGTCAGCACGCCGATGTCGATCGCGACATGGCCAAACGCTTCGATCAGGCCGAGCGGTGTTGGCTGGCGCAGG
>JBIODY010000434.1:0-1724 GCA_044445505.1 Lysobacterales bacterium | reverse complement strand
GGTCACGCCGACCGCGATGCCGAGGATCGACACCAGCGAGATGAACGAGATGAAATGATTGCGCCGCTTGGCGCGCGTGTAGCGCAGACCGATGAAGACTTCGAGGGGGCGGAACATGCGGATTCGCGAATTTCCTGTCGGAGGGCCCAGGCCCACCATTGCCGTGATCTCAGGTTGACGAGCGGATTCTCTCAGGGTGGCCTTGGCCCACCATCGCGATGACATGCAACAAGGCGGTAGGCCAGGACCCACCCTGCCGCGAACTGCAGCGAGAGTGCCGCATGCGCCGCGTGCCGGCAAGCGAGCGAGGCTACTTCGCGTGTGCGATTTCGGCGCGCGCAAGCAAGAGGACCAGGCGCCGGCGCGTGTCGGCGTCGAGGTTGTCCGACGTCAGCAGCACGCGAAAGCGCGCCCGCGGGCCGTAGCGGAAACCCAGACTCAGCAAGGCGCCGAGATGCGCATGCGATTCCAGCAATGCCGGCGACTCGCCGTTCGCCGCATCGGCCAGCAGCCAGCCGGAGGTCCGATAGGCGATGCGACCAAAGCGCGGGTACCAGTGCCGGTACAGCGCCTGGGCACCAACGACCAGCGCGAGCAGGGACAACAGCGCGCGCAGCGCCGGCGACAGCCCGCAGAACCACGGCGCGAGCGCCGCGGCGACCACGATCAGCGTGGCCGCGACGCCTGCCTGGCGCGATGGCCGGTAGTCAAACGCGATGGTCGGCGCGGATTTCATCGATGATCGCAGCGAAGTTCGGCCCAGGCTCGGCGTGGCCCGTCAACCAGTCCCACAGATCCGGGTCCGGACAATCGAGCAGCGCGTCGAACGCAGCCCGGGTCGCGACATCCGCGTGGCGGTAACGCGTATCCAGCCAGCCGGCGAGCAGCCGGTCCAGTTCGCGCGTGCCGCGCCGCGCTCGCCAGCGCAGGCGCGCCTCCTCGCTCATTGCGCGAGCCGCCACGCCAGCCAGCCCCAGAGCAGCCATAGCGCGACCGTCCCTGCGACATACACGGCGAAACGGTGCATGACGCGGTTGTAGCTGCACTGGATCGCGCTGTGCGCACAGCGCAGCGCGACGAACAGCCACGCCAGCGCGAGCACGACCGCATCGACTGCATGGATCGCGAACGCGATGCCAAGCGCCGCATAGAACAGCACCGGCAGCTCGAAAAGATTGCGGAAGTTGTCGGCAGCGCGCGTGTCGATGAACCGCTGCGCGGCCTGGGCCGAGGTCGCGATGCTTTGCGGATGGATGCGCATACGACGCATTTCGCGGATACGCACGACAAACATGCGCAGCGAGACCACGAATGCAAGCAGCGCCAGCGCGATGGCCGGCCAGAAGATCGCTCGCGGGTCGGCGGCCATCGGTCGGGTCTAGCCTACGCGTTCGACCAGCAGCTTCTTGGTTTCGGCGATCGCCCTGGCCGGATTGAGCCCTTTCGGACACGTCCGCGTACAGTTCATGATCGTGTGGCAGCGGTACAGCTTGAACGGATCCTCGAGCTCGTCGAGGCGCGCGCCGGTATCCTCGTCGCGCGAATCGACGATCCAGCGGTACGCCTGCAACAACACCGCAGGCCCGAGATAACGATCGCTGTTCCACCAGTAACTCGGGCAGCCGGTCGAGCAGCACGCGCACAGGATGCACTCGTAGAGGCCATCGAGCCTGGCGCGATCGGCCTTCGACTGCAGGCGTTCGCGGTCCGGCGGCGGCGGCGTC
>JBIODY010000433.1:0-1726 GCA_044445505.1 Lysobacterales bacterium | reverse complement strand
GAGTTCGACTTGCAGCTTGCCCTCATGGGAGCGCGCGCGCTGCGCGAAGATGTCGAGGATCAGGCCGGTGCGATCGACGACACGGCACTCGGTGAGCTTCTCGAGATTGCGTTCCTGGACCGGACTCAGGGTGTGGTTGACTAGGATCAGGTCCGCATCCAGCGCCTGCTTGTGCGCCTTCAGCTCCTCGGCCTTGCCGGTGCCGATGAAATAGCGCGGATTCGGGCGCTCGACGCGCGCGGCGAGACTGCCGACCACGCTGGCTCCGGCCGAACGCGCAAGCTCGCCGAATTCCTCCAGCGCCAATGGATCGTTGCGACCCGGCGCCTGCGGATGCAGCAGGAGCGCACGCTCACCTTTTTTCGATCGTTCGAACAGTGGATTCACCTCGGCCGCGAACGCTCTTCAATGCGTCCGCGGTAGCCGAATTCAAGCACGCAATCAGGCGTTGCCTTCTTCCGGCGCCATGCCCGCGTGGGCAGCGGTTGCATCGGGCGCGCCCTCGGGGCCGCCGACGCGCACGTTGCGCGATGGCACGACGGTCGAGATCGCGTGCTTGTAGACCATCTGGCTGACTGTATTGCGCAGCAGCACGACAAACTGGTCGAACGACTCGACGGTGCCCTGCAACTTGATGCCATTGACCAGATAGATCGACACCGGCACGCGCTCGCGCCGCAGCGCGTTCAGAAACGGATCCTGCAACGACTGCCCCTTGGACATGGTCTTGTTCTCCTGCAACGAAGTCCCCGAATCGGCAAAAAGGCCGTGCGTGCGCCAGACAGATGCGCATCGCCCCCGATTCAAACAATGTTCAGCTTTGCCCCATCTTAACGAGTCGGGCTGCGGAAGAAAATGCCTTGGCGCACATTCCGGCGGGCGACCCGCACGGCAGGAACAGGCGGATCGCCTGCGCGACATCGTCGGTCAACGCGCCGCTATCGGGATCGAACCCGCGCGCATCGAGCTCCCTGCGCAGCCAGGTGATCTGGCGCTTCGCGAGCTGCCGGGTCGCGAAGATCGCGCGTTCACGAAATGTTTCAACGTCGATCGTCCCCTGCAGATATGGCCAGGCCTGGCGATAGCCGACCGCACGCATCGCAGGCAGATCCGCGTGCAATGCGGGATCGGCGTGCAGGCGCCGCGCCTCGTCGAGAAATCCGCCGCCAAGCATCGCATCGAAACGCCGGGCGATGCGCGCATGCAGCGGCGCGCGGTCGGCTGGGACCAGCGCCAGTTTCAGCACGCGCCACGGCAGGCGCTCGGGGTGGCCGCCCTGTTGTGCCGACAGCGGCTGCCCGGTCAACACGATGACCTCGAGCGCGCGCTGGATGCGCTGCGCATCATCCGGCCCGATGCGCGCGGCGGCCGCCGGATCGAGCGCGGCGAGCCGCGCATGCAGGGCCGGCCAGCCGATCGCGGCCGCCTCGGTGGCAAGCCCGGCACGCACCGCGCAATCCGCCTCGGGCAGTGCCGAGAGTCCGTGTTCGAGGGCGCGGAAATACAACCCGGTACCCCCGACCAGCAGCGGCACGGCGCCACTCGCAGTGATCTCGCACATCGCGGCCAGCGCATCGGCGCGGAACTCGGCCGCCGAGTACGGCTGCGCCGGCTCGCGGATGTCGATCAGCCGATGCGGATGGCGCGCGAGGATCGCCGCGTCCGGCTTCGCCGCGCCGATGTCGAGGCCGCGATAGACCAGTGCCGAATCGACGCTGACCAGTTG
>JBIODY010000432.1:0-1734 GCA_044445505.1 Lysobacterales bacterium | reverse complement strand
TGGCTGCGTGCGCGACGCGTCGATGGCGCTCGCGCCATGGCCGCGCTCGATGCCAGCCTCGGCAACCCGGGACGCGCGCTGGAATGGAGCGGCGATGACACGCTGGCCATGCGCAAGGCCTGCGCCGAGGATCTCGCCGCGCTGACCTGCGGCCGGCGTATGCCGTTCGAAATCGCCGATCGATGGGCCGCAGACCGGCCCGGGGCGCGGTTGTGGTTCGCTGCGGCCCTTGCCCGGGACGAGGCCTGCAGCCTCGCGCGCACCGAGTCCGGCACGCTCGGCTTGACCGGGCGCGACGAAATCCCGAAGCTAGCTGCCTGGTTCGGTCGCGCCAATCTTGCGCGCGGCATGCTCGCAACGACGCTGCGTGCGGATCTGATCCTGCTGGATCTGTTGCGCGATTGGCCGAGACGCGAAGCGGCCTGACGGCCGCAGAGAATCTTCGGCATCTGCTTCTGGAGAACTCGAGACATGGCCACGCCGGCATTGGGGGGCGGAGCACCGCGACAAGGCATCCTGTCGCTGGCGATCAAGGACAAGGGTGCGCTGTTCAACGCGTACATGCCGTTCGTGCGCGGCGGCGGCCTGTTCGTGCCGACCGCGAAGCGCTACAGCCTCGGCGACGAGGTGTTCATCCTGCTGTCCCTGATGGACGAGAAGGACCGCCTGCCGGTCGCCGGCAAGGTGGTCTGGATCACTCCGGCGGGCGCGCAGGGCAATCGCATGGCCGGCATCGGCGTGCAGTTCAACGAGTCGTCGGACGGCGAGGCCGCACGCACCAAGATCGAATCGATCCTCGCCGGCATCCTGACCCAGGAACGGCCGACCCACACCATGTAGGCGGCTCGCATGCGCGTCCTGATCCTCGGTGCGGGCGCGATCGGCGGCTACTACGGCGCACGCCTGATCGAAGCGGGACATGACGTCGTGTTCCTGGTGCGGTCGGCGCGTGCGGCCATGCTTGCAGGAACCGGTCTGCGCGTGCGTCGCGACAGCGGCGATTTCACACGCGCGGTGGCGGCGGTCACCGCAGTGACGCCGGCGGCGCGCCACGATCTGGTGATCGTGTCGTGCAAGGCGTACGACCTCGACGCGTCCGTGGCCGCGATCGCGCCGGCAGTCGGCGCCGACACTTGCGTCCTGCCGCTGCTGAACGGGTTGCGCCACCTCGACGTGATGGATGCGGCTTTCGGGACGCAACGCGTGCTCGGTGGCCTCTGCCATATCTCGGTCACGCTCGATGCCGACGGCGCGATCCGCCAGTTCGGCACGCTGGATCGCCTGACCTTCGGCAGCCGCGATCCCGTGCAGCCGGTCCCGGTCCCGGTCGAGGCTGGTTTGCGCAGCCTCGGCGCGAGCGTGGTCGAGAGCCACGACATCCTCGGTGCGATGTGGGAGAAATTCGCGCTGATCGCGGCGCTTGCAGGGCTGACCTGTCTGCTGCGCGGTGCGGTCGGCGAGATCGTCGCGTGCGTCGAAGGCGCCGACCTGGCCCGGCGCCTGTACGCGGAATGTGCCGGGATCGCGCGCCGGAGCGGATACCCGCCGTCTGCGAACGCGATCGCCGAAGCCGAGCGCATCCTGACCGCACCCGGTTCCCCGCTGAAGGCATCGATGTTGCGCGATCTGGAGCGCGGCGCGCGCACCGAATGCGAGCACATCCTCGGCGACCTGCGGATACGCGCGCAGGCGCATGCGCTCGATACGCCGCTGCTGGCGGCGGCGCTGGCACAT
>JBIODY010000431.1:0-1745 GCA_044445505.1 Lysobacterales bacterium | reverse complement strand
ATACCTCGACATGAACAAGCTCGCGATGGGCGCGGTCAAGCCTGGCGGCATCCTGCTGACCTGCTCCTGCACCGGCCTGGTCAGCGAGGACCAGTTTCTGGACATGCTGCGACGCGCCGCGTACTACGCCGGCCGTACCGTGCAGGTGCTCAAAGTCACCGGCGCCGGCGCCGACCACCCGTGGCAGGCGCATGTGCCGGAATCGCGTTATCTGAAGGCCGCGTTCTGCCGCGTGGCGTAGGCCGGGCGCGCACGCCCACCGGCATTTTCCCAATGATGTTTCCTGCCGGCGATGCGAGCGCGTCCGCGCGAACGCGTGCGACCATATGCCTGTGCTTGCGCGGTCGGCTGGCCTGCTAAACTCGGCATTCGCAATGCCGCGCCGCCAATGACGAACCTATCCATGGACAAGCCAATCACGCCATCGGTCGATCAGAAGCAAGCCGAAGAAGCCGTGCGCACGCTGCTGCGCTGGGCTGGCGACGACCCGTCGCGCGAGGGTCTGCTGGATACGCCCAAGCGCGTCGCCAACGCTTATCGCGACTGGTTTTCCGGCTACGCGGTCGATCCGGCCGAATATCTCGGGCGCACGTTCGAGGAGGTCGACGGCTACGATGAAATGATCGTGCTGCGTGGTATTCCGTTCGAATCGTTCTGCGAACACCATATGGCGCCGATCATCGGTCGCGCACATATCGGCTACCTGCCGACCGACAAGGTCGTCGGCATCTCCAAGCTCGCCCGCGTCGTCGATGCGTACGCGCGGCGATTCCAGGTACAGGAAAAGCTCACCGCACAGATCGCGCACTGCATCGGCAAGGTGCTCAAGCCGCGTGGCGTCGGCATCGTCATCGATGCGACGCATCAATGCATGACCACGCGCGGCGTGCACAAGCGCGGCGTATCGATGATCACCAGCCAGATGCTCGGCTCGTTCCGCGACGATGCGCGCACGCGCGGCGAGTTCCTGCGCTTCATCGACATCGACACCGGACGCTGAACGGCGCGCCGGATCGTCGATCCGGCAACCCGTGCAATCCTGGCGGTACCCGGATCGGGTATCGTGCGCGACGCATCCCCCGCGAAGGCCGCCGTGTGAGTCCTCCTGCTTCGAGCGCACCGCGTCGCGCCGCGGTCCTGTTCATCTTCGTCACCGTGCTGATCGACATCCTGTCGTTCGGCATCATCATCCCGGTGCTGCCGCACCTGATCGAGCAACTCGGCGGCGGCGGTATCGCGCGAGCCGCGATGTGGGTCGGCGTGTTCGGGACAATGTTCGCGCTGATCCAGTTCGTCTGTTCGCCTATCCAGGGCACGCTCTCCGACCGTTTCGGCCGGCGCCCGGTGGTGTTGCTGTCGAACCTCGGCATCGGCGTCGATTTCCTGTTCATGGCGCTCGTCAACTCGGTGCCGCTGTTGCTGATCGGCCGTTGCATCTCGGGCATGACCGCGGCGAGTTTCACCACCGCGAACGCATACATCGCCGATGTCACGCCGCCGGAAAAGCGCGCCGCGAGTTTCGGCCTGCTCGGTGCCGCGTTCGGCATCGGGTTCATCATCGGCCCCGCGCTCGGCGGCCTGCTCGGCGGCATCAGCGTGCGCCTTCCGTTCTTCGCCGCGGCCGCGCTCGCGCTGACGAATTTCTGCTACGGCTTCTTCATCCTGCCGGAGTCGCTGCCGCCGGAGCGGCGCAGCACGCGCTTCGACTGGAACCATGCCAATCCGCTCGGCTCGCTGTTGCTGTT
>JBIODY010000430.1:0-1757 GCA_044445505.1 Lysobacterales bacterium | reverse complement strand
GCTGTCGCCATTGCTGGTCGTGCTGGTCCTGTGCCTCGGGCTCGCATGGCTCTCAACCCGGTTCGGGCTGGCCGCGATCATCGGCGCGTTCCTCGCCGGGATGATCGCCTCCGAAACGCGGCAACGCGTGCAACTGGAAGAGCAAATGCAACCGCTGCTCGCGCTGCTGACGCCGTTCTTCTTCGTGCTGACCGGCGCCAAGGTCGATCTTGCGAAACTTGCCAGTGGCGAAGCGTTATGGCTGCTGCTGGTCGCAACCCTGCTCGCGATCGCGACCAAATTGGCCGGCGGCTGGCTCGGCGCGATCCGGCTGGGCCCGCGCAGCGCACTGATCGTCGGCGTGGGCATGATCCCGCGCGGCGAGGTCGGCATCGTGGTCGCGGCGCTGGGTTTGTCCGCGGGGGTGTTCGGCGACATGCTCTACGCGGTGATCATCGCGATGAGCCTGCTCACCTCGATCATCGCGCCGCCATTCCTGGCGCTGCTGTTGAAGCGTGATGCCGACGCGTTGCAGGAGTCGGCATTCGAAACCCGGGACTCGTAGAGGTCTTCAAGCTCAAAGCCCTGTCATCTTCAATGCGGCTTCGGGAAGGCGGGCACCCTGCAGCATGACCTTCGCAGTCGCCGCGTCGATCTCGCGAAGATCGTCGACTGTGAGCGCGACGTCCGTTGCGCCGAGGTTCTCTTCAAGACGATGCAGCTTGGTGGTGCCCGGGATCGGCGCGATCCAGGGTTTCTGCGCCAGCAACCAGGCAAGCGCGATCTGTGCGGGTGTTGCTTGCTTGCGCGCCGCGACAGCTTTGACGATGTCCACCAGCGCCATGTTGGCCTTGCGTGCTTCGGGCGAGAAGCGTGGCACGTTGTTGCGGAAATCCGCCGGGTCGAATTTCGTGTTGGCGTCGATCTTGCCGGTCAGGAACCCGGCACCCAACGGACTGAACGGCACGAAGCCGATTCCGAGTTCTTCGAGCACCGGCAGAAGCTCCGCCTCCGGTCCGCGCCAGAACAGCGAATATTCGCTTTGAACCGCCGTCACCGGCTGCACCGCATGCGCTCGCCGGATCGTCTGCACTCCCGCTTCGGACAACCCGAAATGCCTGACCTTGCCTGCGGCGATCAATTCCTTGATGGCGCCGGCCACGTCTTCGATCGGCACGTCCGGATCGACGCGGTGCTGATAAAAAATGTCGATGTGGTCGGTGCGCAAACGTTTGAGGCTGGCATCCGCCACGGCCTTGATGTGTTCGGGGCGGCTGTTGGTTCCGCCGCTGCGCGCGCCGGTCGCGAGGTCGATATCAAAGCCGAACTTGGTGGCGATCACCACTTCGCCGCGGATCGGTTCGAGCGCCTCGCCGACCAGTTCCTCATTGGCGAGCGGACCATAAACTTCGGCGGTGTCGAACAGCGTGACACCGCGCTCGAAAGCCGCGCGGATCAGATGGATCATCTGCGGCTTGTCGGCCGGCGGACCATACAACGCGCCGGTCATGCTCATGCAGCCGAGACCGATGGCCGAAACTTCCAGATTGTTTCCTAGTTTGCGCTTCTGCATTTTTGTGATCTCCGATGTCAAACGAGGTATTGCTCGTCGCTGACCTTTTCCATCCACTCCTCGACCTTGCCGTGGGCATCGCGTTCGGTAATGGCGATATGCGACATCGCCGTGGTGGACGTCGCGCCGTGCCAGTGCCGCTTGCCGGGTGCGCAGGTGACCACGTCGCCCGGACGAATTTCGTCTTTCGGCTCGCCCTCGCATT
>JBIODY010000429.1:0-1800 GCA_044445505.1 Lysobacterales bacterium | reverse complement strand
ATGCGCCGGCGACGGCGCGATCGGGGATAATCGGCCGCTCCCCCACGTCCCTTGCGAACGCAATGAGAGCTCCAGCGCGATGAATCCGATCTGGGACGGCCTGCTGCTGGACTGCCGGCTCGCGACAATGGCCGGCAACGCAGCGCCGTTCGGCCTCGTCGAACGCGGCGCGCTCGCGTGGAAGGACGGCGTGCTCGCCCATGTCGGTGCGCTCGGCGATCTTCCGGATGCGCCCGAACATCTCGCCGCGGTGGTTGAATCTTGCCATGGCGCACTGATCACGCCCGGCCTGATCGATTGCCACACCCATCTCGTGTTCGGCGGCGACCGTGCCGACGAGTTCGATCGGCGATTGAATGGCGCCAGCTACGAGGACATCGCGCGTACCGGCGGCGGCATCCTGTCGAGCGTTCGCGCGACGCGCGACGCCGGTGAAGACGCGTTGTTCGCGCAATCGTTGCCGCGCGCGCAGGCGCTGCTGGCCGACGGCGTGACCACGATCGAGATCAAGTCCGGCTATGGGCTCGATGCCGGCACCGAGCTGAAGATGCTGCGCGTCGCGCGACGCATCGGTCGCGAGCTGGGTATCACCGTGCGCACGACGCTGCTCGCTGCGCACGCGTTGCCGCCGGAATTCGCCGCGCGCGCCGACGATTACATTGCGCAAGTCTGCACGGACACGCTGCCGGCGGCTGCGCGCGACGGCTTGGCCGACGCGGTCGATGCGTTCTGCGAGCGCATCGCGTTCACGCCGGCGCAGACGCGGCGCGTGTTCGAGACGGCACGCGACCTCGGGCTGCGCGTGAAGCTGCACGCAGACCAGCTGTCCGACCTCGGCGGCGCCGCGCTCGCCGCGGAATTCGCTGCGCTCTCGGCCGACCATCTGGAACACGCGAATGCGGCCGGCATCCGCGCGATGGCGGCGGCCGGCACGGTCGCCGTGCTGCTGCCCGGCGCGTTCTATGCGTTGCGCGAAACGCAACTGCCGCCGATCGGTGCATTGCGCGAAGCCGGCGTACCGATCGCGATCGCGACCGATCTCAACCCCGGCACCTCGCCGCTGCTGTCGCTGCGGCTGGCGATGAGCATGGCCTGCACGTTGTTCCGCCTGACGCCGGAGGAAGCGTTGCGCGGCGCGACCATCAATGCCGCGCGCGCGCTCGGCCTCGACGACCGCGGCACCCTGGAGGTCGGCAAGCGCGCCGATTTCGTGGTCTGGAACGTAGCGCGCCCGGCGGACCTGTGTTACTGGATCGCCGGCGATCTGGTGCGACGTGTCGTCGCCGGCGGCAATCGCGTCGGCGTCGTCGCCAGGTCCTGATGCGGCCGTGGCAAGGTTGACGGTGCTGCCCGTCAGGGCGCGTGCCCTGACGAGCCTCGCACCGCGAGCTCAGCCTTCGAACCCGTCCTGGAACAGCACGTCGTTGAGGTCGCGGCGATAGCCGAGCTGGAACGTGCCCTGGTAGCTGTCCTGGAAGCTGCCAACAGTGACCGTGAACGTCGACGAGTACGGCGCAATCCATACGATCTCCGACTGCAGACCGCATGCGTCATCGTTGAACGCGAGCTCCGAACCGAATTGCGAGATCGACAATGTGGTGTCGAAATCGGCCGATCCGCCGGTGCCCGGGCACAGGCTGAGGTAATAGGTGGTGCCGACCTCCGCCGCGAACGTGAAACTCCAGCGGCCGGCCGGGCCAAGATAGCCGGTCTCGCTGCTCTGCCAATACGTTTCCGGCACCAGTGTCGTCGGATTGTTGTCGACATGCACGGTGAGGTCCTGGTCCGCCCACGCGCTGT
>JBIODY010000428.1:0-1813 GCA_044445505.1 Lysobacterales bacterium | reverse complement strand
GGATCGCCGCGAGCGGCGATGCGCCGCTCGGCGCGTGTTCGGCGTGCGCCGCCGGAAGCAACGTCATCGCGCGCCCCAATCCCGCGGCTGGTTGATGCCCACCCTCTCGCCGAGGCCGAGCAGCGGCCCGAGCGCGCGCAGGTAACCGCCGAGCAGGGCTGCCTTGAACGCATACCCGGCGCGGCGACGATCGGCAACGACGTCGCCGACGAAATCCGGCCAGTTGTCCGGGCCGAGCTGATCGAACGCGACCGAGATCGTCATGTCGAGGCTGCGTGCGGTGTGCCACCAGCCGCACGGCAGGAACAAGGTCTCGCCGGCGTGGATGGTCACCTTCTGGCACTTCGCATCGCGAAACAGCGGATAACGCTCGTAGTCCGGATGGTGATGGTCACGGATGCTCGACTGCCACGGCATCTCCGGATTCACGTACAGCAGACGCTCCTGATCCGGCGCATACAGGGTGAACTCCTTGTCGCCATGCAACTGGGTGATCCAGGCGTGCAGGCGCATCACGTCGTAGTGCAGGTACGGGAACTCGCCGCCGGGGCCGCCGAAGAAGATCTCGAGGTTGTTGACCGCGTCGAACAGGCGCTGCGGCAGCAGCGGATTCGCCTGCCGATCCGGCAGGCTGCAGGCGAAGCGCGGCGTGACTTCGGGCAACAGCTCGCGGAAGTTCCTGGCGATCTCGAACTTGCACGGATACGGCCCGGGCTTGTCGACCGTCGAGGCCTCGAGCAGGTCGATCAGCTCGCGCAGGCGATAGTCCTTGCCGCGCACGCGCACGACGTGGTCGCCGTAGCGGGCGCGGAAATAGTCCGGCGAGCCGCGCCCGTACAACGGCCAGGCGCACGCGGCGTCGGCGAGCACGACCGGGCGGCGCGGATCGCGGTATTCGGCGACGAACTGTGCGTAGTCCATGCCGTTGCGACGCGCGACCCAGGACATCGCCTCGTCGGCGCGCGCGCTGGCCACGGGGATTGCCGACTGCCCGGTACTCATCACCTTCCCTCCCGCGTTTCGCGCCGATCCGGCGGCAGACCGTTCATGCGCCTCAATGCCGCATGCCCCAGTCGGCCAGCCGGTTCGCGCCGAACCGTTCCGCAAGCGTCAGCCACGCACCGAGCAGGCCGAGATACGCGCGCAACGCGATCGCCCGCAGCGCATGGCCGTTGCGACGCTCCTCGAACGCCACCTCGCTGACGAATTCGCTCCAGTTCGTGGATTCCAGCTGATCGAACGCGACCGTGATGTTCATGCTCAGGCAGCGCGCGGTATGCCAGGTCCCACATGGAATGAACAACGCCTCGCCGGCGTGCAGCGCGACGACATGGCGACGCGCCTTGCGCAGCAACGGATAACGCGCTGCGTCGTGCAGGTCGTCGACCGTCGACACCCACGGCATCTGCGGATTCACGTACAGCAGTTCCTCCTGGCCGCGCTCGTAGAGCGTGAATTCCTTGTCCCCATGCACCTGCGCGATCCAGGCGTGCATGCGCAGCATGTCGTAGTGCAGGTACGGGAATTCGCCGCCGGGACCGCCGAAGAAGATCTCCAGATGGTTGACCAGATCGAACACGTGCCGCGGCATCAGCGCGCTGGTATGCCGATTCGGCAGACTGCAGGCGAAACGCGGCGTCACATCGCGGATGAGCCCGCTGCAGTCGGACAACGTGCATGGATACGGCGCAGGATTTTCCGCGCTCGACGCCTGCTGCATCGCGATCACCTCGCCGAGGCGATAGTTGCGACCGCGGATGCGCACCGGCCGATCGGCGAATTCACGACGGAAGAAATCCGGCGTGAAGCGTTC
>JBIODY010000427.1:0-1816 GCA_044445505.1 Lysobacterales bacterium | reverse complement strand
GTCCACGCGCGTGCGTCGCCGAACCGGTCGAGGGCGCGCAGGCCGGTCTGCGCGGCGAGCGCACATGGCGCGATCGCGAGTGCGCCGGCGAAGACGCAACAGCGCGCGCCGACACCGTTCATCCTTTCACGCTGCCGAGCAGCAGGCCCTGGATATAATGCCGCTGCAATGCGAGGAACAGCAGCAGCACCGGCAAGGTGGTGACGACGGAGCCCGCCATCATCAACTCGTTGTCCTGCACATGCTCGCGCGAAAGGCCGGCCAGCGCGACCGGCGCGGTCTGCGCCGCCTGGTCGCCGAGCACGATCAGCGGCCACATGAAATCGTTCCAGCTGGCGAGAAAGGTGAAAATCGCCAGGGTCACGACGATCGGCTTCAGCAGAGGCAGCACGATGGCTGCGAAGATGCGTGCTTCGCCGGCGCCATCGATGCGCGCGGCTTCGAGCAGTTCGTCCGGGATTCCGCGCGCGTACTGGCGCACCAGGAAAATGCCGAACACGCTGGCCAGCGCCGGCACGACCACGCCGCCCCAGGTGTTGACCAGATGCAGCTCCTTCATGATCAGGAACAGCGGAATCATCGCGACCTGGGCCGGAATCACCAGCGCGCCGAGCAGGCTGCGGAACAGCCGCTCGCGGCCGTCGAAGCGCAGCTTCGCGAACGCATAGCCGGCGGCCAGGTTGAGCAGCAGCGACAGCAGCGTGGTCGCGCCGGCGATCGCGGCGCTGTTGATCAGGTAGCGGCCCATTCCGGCGCGCACGAACAATTCGCGGTAATTCGCCAGCGTTGCGTGTGCCGGCAACAGCGGTGGCGGAAACGCGCTCGCCTCGCCGGGCCGCATCAACGACACCGAGAGCATCCAGGCGAGCGGAAACAGCGCGACGAACGCGCCGACGAGCAGCAGACCGTTGACCAGGACCTTGGCGAGGCGCGCATTCATGCGGCGTCCACGCGCCGGCCCAGACGCAGCAGCAGTGTGGTCGCGCCGAGGATCAATGCGAACAGCAGGAACGCGATCGCCGAGGCGCGACCGAGACTCCACCACTTGAAGCCTTCCTCGTACATGAAATACAGCACGCTGACCGTGCTCTGCAGCGGCTGACCTTGGGTCATCACATAGGGTTCGGCGAACAACTGGAAGTAGCCGGAAACGGTGATGATCGCAACCAGCAGCAGGGCCGGGCGCAGCATTGGCAGGGTGATGTGGCGCAGTTGCCGCGGCACCGACGCGCCGTCGATGCGTGCCGCCTCGTACAGCTCGCCGGGAATGCCCTGCAGCGCGGCGAGCAGGATGATCATGTTGTAGCCGAAATTCTTCCACACCGCGAACAGGATGATCGCCGGCATCGACCAGTGCGGATCGCCGAGCCAGTCGATCGGCGCGATGCCGAGATGTCCGAGCGCATAGTTGATGAGTCCGTAGCGCGTGTGCAGCAGGTAGCGCCAGATCACGGCCACCGCGACCACCGTGGTCACCACGGGGGCGAACAGCGCAGTGCGGAACAGGCCCTTGCAGCGCGCGAGCTTCGAGTCGAGCAGCAGCGCGGCGCCGAGCGAGGCGGCGATCGACAGCGGCACGCCGACGCCGACGAAGTACAGCGTGTTCACCAGCGACTTCCAGAACAACGGCGTGCGCAGAATGTCGAGATAGTTGCCTAACCCGACGAAGCGCAGATTGTGCGGATCGGCGAGCGCGTAGAGGTCGAAATCGGTCAGGCTCAACGCGAATGCCGCGAGCACGGGCACCGCGAAGAACGCGCCGATGACGATCAGTGCGGGAGTCAGGAACAGCCACGCGGCGCGGCGCTCGGTCATG
>JBIODY010000426.1:0-1824 GCA_044445505.1 Lysobacterales bacterium | reverse complement strand
TGCGATCTGCTGCTCGCGTGCAGTCCGACGATCGTCGACGAGGCAATCGCGGCCAGCGCGCATGCGGCGCCGTGCTCTGCGGAGTTGCTGGCGCGGTTGCAGGGTGAAATCGCGCAGACCTGGGAAGCGCTGATCGCGAATCCGCAGCGTGGCGAATTCATTGCCCGGCTCAGCGTGCTCGATGGCGCGAACTACACCTGAAATCATCGCCGATGACCATACCGAAGCTGGCTGATGCGCTCGCGCGCGCCGATCTCGTCCACGATCAGGCGACGCTGACGGGCGCGATCGCGCGCCTCGCCGCGGAGATCGACGCGGCGCTCGGCGGCGCGCCCGCCACGTTCGTTACCGTGATGCAGGGCGCGCTGGTGTTCGCCGGCCAGCTCGCGACCGCGATCAGGGCGCCGCTCGTCTTCGACTATGTGCACGCGACGCGCTATCGCGGCGCGACATCGGGCGGAGAACTGCACTGGGTCAAGCGGCCCGCCACCGCGCTGGCCGGTGCGACCGTGCTGCTTGTCGACGATATCCTCGACGAGGGCTATACCCTGAAGGCGATTCGCGACCATTGCCTCGCCCAAGGCGCCGCACGCGTGCTGCTGGTGGTGCTGTGCGAGAAGCGTCATGGCCGCGGTGTGGCAGACTTGCGTGCCGACTTCGTCGGCACCCTGGTGCCGGACCGCTACGTGTTCGGCTACGGCATGGACTATCACGAACAAGGCCGCAACCTCGCGGCCATCTACGCGGTGGACGCATGAGCCATGGCATCGATCTCGCGTTGATAGGCGGTACCGGCCTGTACCGGCTGCCCGGCTTCGAACAGGTCGAGCGGCACGCCGTCGACACGCCGTACGGCCATCCGTCCGACGCGCTCGTGGTCGGCCGCGTCGGCAAACGCCGGGTGGCTTTTCTCGCCCGCCACGGCGAGTCGCACACGATTCCGCCGCACCGGGTGAACTACCGCGCGAACCTGTGGGCGCTGCACCGTCTCGGGGCGCGGCGCGTTATCGGCGTCAATGCGGTCGGCGGCATTCGCGCCGACATGCGACCGCGCGTGCTGGCCGTTCCCGACCAGATCATCGACTACACGCACGGACGGCTGACCAGTTACGGCGACGTGGCCGGCGCCGAGGTGCGCCATATCGATTTCAGCGAGCCGTACACGGCAAGCCTGCGCAGGGACCTGCTCGCCGCCGGCGCGCGCGCCGCCGTCGCGGTCGTCGATGGCGGATGCTACGGCGCCACCCAGGGACCGCGGCTTGAAACACGCGCCGAGATCGCGCGTCTGCGTCGCGATGGCTGCGATCTGGTCGGCATGACCGGCATGCCGGAAGCGGCACTCGCCCGTGAACTCGGCGTCGACTACGCCTGCCTGGCACTCGTCGCGAATTGGGCGGCCGGCTGTGGCGACCAGGTTGAAATCAGCATGCCCGAGATCCTCGCGAACCTCGAGGCGGCAACCGCTGCAGTACCGAAAATACTCGCGGCGTTGCTGACCCCGGCGCGCGCAGGCGCATGACGGATCGCATCCCGGCAGTGCGGTAGGGCGGTCCTTGGCCCACCGCCGCCGCTGCATGACAACGATCGGTGGGCCGAAGCCCACACCCTGCAGCCCACCGTCGCGCTTGTCAGGGGGCCTGTACCATCGTTCAACGTGCAGCGACGCAGCGTTCACACCAGAGTTCGCGCAGCGCTGCAGCGAAGTCGCCTGCCTGCGCCCGCGCGTCGCATAGATGCAGCCGCATCGCTTCGCGCTGGTTCGTTCGCTGCGCGCGCAGCGATTCGATGTCGGTCGCCAGCGCGAGCGCGCGGTCGACGTAGTCC
>JBIODY010000425.1:0-1834 GCA_044445505.1 Lysobacterales bacterium | reverse complement strand
GCACGAAACCGAAACGCGCCGCACCGCCGATGGCGAGATTCGCGCCGAGCAGGTCGCGGGTCTTGCCGACGAGCAGCGCAGTCAGCTTGTCCGCGCGCGTGAAATGCCAGGCCGCGAATGCGCCCGCAGCGGTGAGCAGGCACAGCGCAAGCAGTGCGATCGGCCAGCGCCGCGGGCGTTGTGCATGCGTGTCAGCCATCGCCGCCCAGGGTCTGCGGCAACAGGCCGTCGACGAACGCGGCCGCATCGAACACGCGCAAGTCCTCGGCGTCCTCGCCGAGGCCGACATAGCGGATCGGCAGGCCGAACTCGCGCGCGAGCGCGAACACGACGCCGCCCTTGGCCGTGCCGTCGAGCTTGGTCACGGCGAGGCCGGTGACGCCGATCGCCTCGCGGAACTGGCGCACCTGGCTGATCGCGTTCTGCCCGGTGGTGCCGTCGATGACCAGCAGGACCTCGTGCGGTGCCGCGGAATCGAGCTTGCCGAGCACGCGGCGGATCTTGGCGAGTTCGTCCATCAGGCCGGACTGGGTATGCAGGCGACCCGCGGTGTCGGCGATCAGCACGTCGCTGCCGCGCGAACGCGCGGTCTGCAGCGCGTCGAAGATCACGCTGGCCGAGTCCGCGCCGGAACCCTGCGCGATCACCGGCACCGCGTTGCGCGCGCCCCAGGCCTGCAATTGCTCGACCGCCGCGGCGCGGAACGTATCGCCGGCCGCGAGGATCACGCCGCGGCCCTCGTTGCGAAAGCGCCAGGCGAGCTTGCCGATCGTCGTGGTCTTGCCGACGCCGTTGACGCCGACGATGAGTACCACGAAAGGCGTGTATCCGCCGACATCGAGCGGCTGTTCGACCGGTTTCAGGCGCGCGACAAGCTCACTGCGCAACGTGACGAGCAGCGCCTCGACATCGGCAAACTCGCGCTTGGCCGCGCGCGCGCGCAGGCGTTCGACGAGCTCGGTTGCGGTCGCGATGCCGACATCGGCGCCGATCAGGCAGGTCTCGAGTTCGTCGAGGAATGCATCGTCGAGCAGCGGATGGTGCGTGAACAGCGACGACAGGCCGCGCGCGAAGCCGCTGCCGGACAAGCGCTCGCGCCACGAGCGCCTGGCGGGCGCCGCGGCGAAAGGTGCCGCGAGCGGTACCGCGCCTTCCGCATCGCGCGAATACGCGATGTCGCTCGCGGCTTCGACGGCCGTTTCGACGGCAATTTCGCTGGCGATCGGTGCATCGACCGGCTGCACCTCGAGCGTCTCCGGCGGCGCGATATCGCCGCGCCGTTCTTCGGTGGGCAGTTTCTTCTTCCAGAATTTCAGCATCGCAAACGAATTCGGCGAGAATGCAGGCCCGCAATGCTAACACCCGCTCCGGAGCGCCAAGACGCGCAATGCGAAAAGCGAACCCGAATACGGCACCCGGAACCCTGCGCATCGTCGCCGGCAGTCTGCGTGGCTCGAAACTCGCGGTGCCGGATCGCGAGGGCTTGAGGCCGACGTCCGACCGCGTGCGCGAGACCCTGTTCAACTGGCTGGCGCCGGTGATTGCCGGCGCGCGTTGCCTGGATCTGTATGCCGGCACCGGCGCGCTCGGCATCGAAGCGCTGTCGCGTGGCGCGGGCGAATGCGTATTCGTCGAGCGCGATCGCGATCTGTGCGAGGGCCTGCGGGGAAACATCACGCGCCTGCACGTGGCGAATGCGCGCGTCGTCAACGCAGACACGGACGGGTTCCTCGCCGCGCCAGCGACCCAGGCATTCGATCTGGTGTTTCTGGATCCGCCATTCGCGACGGATCTTTGGGCCGCTGCGGCCGGGCGGCTGGAGCAGGGTGCCTGG
>JBIODY010000424.1:0-1835 GCA_044445505.1 Lysobacterales bacterium | reverse complement strand
TTGTTCGGATCCTTTGCCAGCAACGCCGTGAGCACGCTCACCGCGTCGCCGTCCAGCGCCGCGGCTCGGGCGAATTGGCCCTGTTGTCGCAGCAAGCCGCCGAGAAGCTGGCTGTAGCGCGCGACCTCGTCCTGGAAATCGGCATTCGTCGGGTCGAATGCCATCAATGCCTGCGCACTGGCCACCGCATCCTCGACATGGTGCACTGCGGCCTCGGTCTCGCCGCACAAACCCAGCGTGCGGCCGAGGATCGCGTTGCTGACCAGCAGATCTTCCTGCCACTGATGGTTGCCTGGATCACTCTGCGTCAGCGCCGCCTTGATGCGCTGATCGGCGCGGTACGCCGTGATCGCCTTTTCAAGCTGACCCTGTTCCAAAGCCAGCTTGCCGAGATTGTTCCAGGCAAAGGCCTCTTCGGATTGCCAGCGTGCGTTCGCGGGTTCGCGCGCGCGCAGATCCTGGAAGATCTTCCGGACCACCTGGTACTCGGTCCCGGCCGCGGCGAAATCTCCGCGTGTTTCGAGGACTTTGCCGGTGTCGTTGCGCGCCATGGCGAGATTGGACGCAAACTCGGCATCGTCCGGCTTCGCTGCAACCGCTTTCTGCAGAATCTCGCTGGCGCCCTTGAAGTTCTGCAACGCGTGATCGAGATCGCCCTGATAGAAGTAGATCTGGCCGATCCATTTCAGGCTGTCCGCGTACGCCGCCTCGCGGGTTACATCGCGAGGTGCGCGATGCAGCAGTTCGGCATCGATCGCCGATGCGCTGCGATACGCTTCCAGCGCATCGGGCATGCGGCCCTGGTCCGAGCGCACGATGCCGATCTTCTGCAGCGCGGTCGCACGCTGGGCCAGTGCCTCGTCGGTGACATCCGCCGTGGGCAGCGAGGCGAAATAGGCCATCGCCTGGTCATCGACGGCCTGCATGATGTCGAGCCGATGCACCTCGCCGAGCTTGTCGCTGAGATCGCCGAGCATGAAACCGACCAGGCTCTCGGCCTGCTTCTGGCGGCGCTCGGCAGCATTGCGCGCGATGACCGCGGTGATCGCGAGGATCGTGGTCAGCAGCATCACCGAGAACGCCACGGCCGCGAGCGCCATCCAGCGCCGGGTGCGCCGCTGCTGTTCGCGCTGCTTGAGGCGGTCGAAGCCGACATCGAGCAGGCCGGCGATCAACTTCAGTTTCGCGTTGGTCTTGCCGTCCTTGCCGGGGCGCACGTCGGCGGCGATCGGCTCGGTGCGCTCGTGCGTCGGTTGCCCGTTCGCGTCCAGCGTGAAACGCAACGCGTCGGCGAAACATTCCTCGGCTTGGCGGCCCGGTATCCCGCTCGCGTTCGGTTCGCCGTCGACGATCAGGCAGAAGATGCGCTCGGCCCGGCCGAGCCGCTTGAATGCGAGCACTTCCTGATCGACCCAGTGCGATTGCGCCGAGCGCGGCGAACAGATCACGATCAGGTTGGCCGAGCGCTCGAGCGCCTCGTCGACCTTGCGGCTGAGATCGGTGGCGCTCGCCAGTTCCTCGCGATCGCGGAAGATCGGGGCGAGGCGCTTCGGGATGGTGCCCGCGGCGGTGGTCAGACCGACCAGCCGTTTCGGAATCGCGTAGGTTTCCAGCGCCTTGTGCAGCCAGTCGGCCCACGGCGCGTCCTGATGGCTGTAGCTGATGAACGCCCGGTACTGGAAACCGGAGCCCGCCATCGTGCCCTCCCTCCCTGAGCGCGGTCGCCACCGCGGGCAGGCAGGGTATCAAGAAATGTGAACTGCGTCACATTTTGACGGCGTGGAGTTCATCCCTCGTCGTCCCGGCGAACGCCGGGATCCGGTGCCTTCAGCGGG
>JBIODY010000423.1:0-1836 GCA_044445505.1 Lysobacterales bacterium | reverse complement strand
GGCGAATGCAGCGCCCGCACACAGCAGGCATGTCGCGAGGAGGCAAGACAGGTAACGCATGGCGCATTCCCCTTTCATGGATCGAAGCCGTTGGCGAAGATCAGGTCGCCGAGCGGCGAGGCCGGCGCCCAGAAGCCGTCGTAGAGTCGGTACGTGGACGCGCTGAGCGTTGCCGTCGCCGGCTGGCCGAGGGTGCCGCTCAACTGGAATGCACCGCCGCTGAGCGTGGCGCCGCCGCCGGCGACGGTGGCCGGATCGATGACGAATGTTCCGCCGCTGGATTGCGCGTGCGCAGTCGCGGGGAATGCGCCGGGGATTGCCAACGCGAAACCCAGCGCGAACATCTGAAGTCGCGGCATATCGGCTCCTTCGGAGATGAGATTGCGGGCAGCGGCCCGATTCTTCCCTTCACCGACGGATACGACATGAGGCACCGAACGCTGACATGCCGATCGCACGACGTCCGCGGAAGGTGGCACGAGGGCAGATCAAGACCTGTTGCCAGGACCTCCGGGCAAATCGCGATCCTCAGCCGACAAGCAGCAAACGCATGAGCGTTGCGCAGATATGGACGAGCAAGACCAAGCCGACCACCGTGCGACAGTCGCCGCGTTCTGGTCAGGCGCGCGCGGGAACCAGGGACTGCAACTCGTCTGCCGCCTCGCCCAGCGCGGCGAACAGGGCGAGCTGGGTGCGCGCGCGATCCAGATTGTGCAGCGGCCGCTCGACGCGGAAGTAGCGGTCGCCATCCAGATAGTCGGTGAGGAAGCGCAACGCGATCACGCCGGTGATCAGCCGCGCGCCGAACACCAGGTTCGCGTGCTCCATCGCGCTGAGCATGGCTCCGCAACCCTCCACGTAGCCGCTTGCGAGCGCAGCGAACAGATCGCGGCGCACGCCGACGCGATCGAGTTCGATCGAGTCCTCGGCGACCGGGCTCACGAGGGTGCGCACCAGATCGCCGAAATCGAACAGCAGCGAGCCCGGCATCACGGTGTCGAGATCGATCACGCACGCCGCGCGGCCCGCCGCATCGAACAGGATATTGTTCAACTTGCAGTCGTTGTGGACGATGCGGCGCGGCAGTCCCGACGCACTCAATCGCCGCCATGCCGCGACGATTTCTGCATAGGCCGCAGCCGCCTCGCATTCGGAGATGCAACTGGCGGCGCGCCCGACGCGGTCGGCCGCACGTGCGCGTTCGAACGCGGCGTAACGCCCGGCCGGATCGTGGAACGCGGGAATCACTTCGCCAATGCTGTCGACCGGCAGGCCATGCAATGCGCACGCGAACGCGCCGAAGCCGCGACCGGCTTCCCGGGCGAGCGCGGGTTTGTCGACTGTATCGTGGGTGCAGGTATCCGGCAGATAGGCGTACATGCGCCACCAGCTCGCATCGGGCAGCACCAGCACCGGCGCACCGGCGAGCGTGGGCAGCAGTTCCAGCACCGCAAACGCGTAGCGCCCGGCGGCGCGCTCGCGGCCGAGATGCGCGGTCACCTCGTGGCAGTTGCGCATCACGAGATCCGGTCGCGGGAATACGTTCGCATTGAGGCGCTGCAGGACGCGCTCGCGTCCGTCATCATGCACGCACAGGGTGCGATTGATCAGGCCATTGCCCAGCGGCGCGTATTGCGCCCGGGGACTCAGGCCCCACGCGCCCGCGATCGCCTCGCGCGTTGCGGCGTCGGGGAACGCACCGGCTGCGTCCATGCTCAACTCCAAAGCGGTGTGGGGTAGCGGCCCGCGGCGTGCAACGCGGCGAGGCGCGCGACGACGGCATCGACGTCGGCAGGATAGGTCACGCCGAGCCAGTCGTCACGGCTGTCGAGCACG
>JBIODY010000422.1:0-1841 GCA_044445505.1 Lysobacterales bacterium | reverse complement strand
TTCATGGGCGAATTGTTCGATGCCGGTCCCTGGCTGCCTTACCCCGAACGCATCGCGCGCCTGCATGCGCGCGGCATCGGCATCTGGGATGTGCTGAAGGATTGCGAACGCAGCGGCAGCCTCGACAGCAGCATCCGCGTCGCGAGCGAAGTCGCGAACGACATCCCGGGTCTGCTCGGCGCATATCCGACGATCGACACGATCGCGCTGAATGGCGCCAAGGCGCAGCAGGTGTTCGCGCGCCGCATCGCGGCGGCGATCGAGCCGACGCGTCGTGCGGCGCTGACCGTGCTTGCGCTGCCGTCGACGAGTCCGGCCAACGCATCGATTCCGCGCGCCGCCAAGCTGGAACGCTGGCGTTCGCTGCTCGCGCGTTCGCTGTCGTCCTGATTTGGCCCCGATCCGGAAGTCCAGCCCCGTTCAGCTTGGCGCGACGACACTGCACGCCGCACCAACAACACGGGAGAGCGATCCATGAATCATCGTTACCTGATTATAAGCGGTGCCATCGTCGCGATGGTGCTGGCCGGCGGCATGCCACGTGCCGCACAGGCCGCATCGGCGGACCTCGACTGCAAGCTGAAGTTCTCGCTGACCGGGTGGTCGCTGATCTACAAGCACGCCGAAGGCCATGGCATGGTCACCTGCGAAGACGGCAGCTCGATGCCGGTCAATATCTCGGCGAAGGGTGGCGGCCTGACCGTCGGCAAGTCGCATATCGACAACGGTACCGGCCGCTTCACCGATGTGCACAATGTCAGCGACGTGCTCGGCACCTATGCACAAGGCGATGCGAGCATCGGCGCCGGCAAGTCCGGCACTGCGCAGGTGCTGACCAAAGGCACCGTTTCGCTGGCGCTCGCCGGAGCGGGCGAGGGCATCGACATCGGCGTCAGCGTCGGCGGCTTCACGATCAGCAAGGCCGACGGCGCCAGGAAGCCGATGCATCACCACATGAAGAACAAGTAGAAAGAGCGAACGAAGCGGAAGCTTGCGACGGGCCGAGGCGTTCCTGCGCCGCGGCCCGTCGTCGTTCGTGGCGGGCGCATCCCACGACTTCCAGCCCATTGACGCGGTGAGCCGCGATGCCGGACGCTGCGCGAGATCGGCTATTCGCCCCTTCTGTCGCGGAGCGTCATGAGCAAGTTGCTGCGCAGTCCCGTCCTGCTGCTACTCCTGATCCTCGCCGGCATCACGCTCGCGCACGCCGAACCGCAGATCGTGCGCGACTTGCCGGCAGGCCTGGCGATTCCCGATGCGGCACGACCCGGTCCCGGCTTCGATGTCGATCGCGCGACCGATGCCTACCTGGATCTGCTTACGCCGCCGCAGCGCGCGTTGTCCGATGCCTACTACGAAGGCGCGAACTGGCTGGGCCTGTGGAATGTCCTCTACGGCCTCGGCATTGCCGCGCTCCTGCTGTGCAGCGGCTGGTCGCGACGCATGCGCGATTTCGCCCGTCGGCGCAGCGCGCGGCCGTGGCTGCAGGCGGCGATTTACGGCGCGCTCTGGCTGCTCGTGGTTTTTGCACTCGGCCTGCCACTGTCGATCTATGCGGACTTCTTCCGCGAGCATCAGTACGGCCTTGCCACCCAGGGTTTCGGCGGCTGGTTCGGCGATCAACTGAAAGCACTGCTGGTCAGCCTGGTCGTCGCACCATGGCTGATCGCGCTGCTCTACGCGGCGGTGCGCCGCAGCGGAGCGCGCTGGTGGTTGTGGGCCGGCGGCGGTGCATTCGCATTCGTGCTGTTCGCGATGATGCTGGCGCCGGTGTTCGTCGAACCGCTGTTCAACGACTACAAGCCATTGCGTGAAGGCGCCGCCCGCGACGCCGTGTTGTC
>JBIODY010000421.1:0-1842 GCA_044445505.1 Lysobacterales bacterium | reverse complement strand
GCCGATCACGTGTCCTTCGGAATGATCGATCGCATTGTTGACCATCTCGGTCATGCCGTGATGGCAGATGTCGAGAACATTCCGCGGCAGGCCAGCCAACAACGGTGCTACGTCACGCGACCACACCTGGTCCTCAGCGAGACCCGCGCGTCGATACTCGAAACTCGCCCGGCGATTGTCGCCAAGGCGATAACGGGGACGCGTCGTCCCGGTTTTCTGCAGATAGCCGCCACCGATCAGCGCACGCACGCTCGTCGCGACGGCAGCGCGGCTCAAACCCAGTGCATCCGCTACGACCCTTACGAGGTCGGTCGGGTGAGACGACGCCTCGCGCAACAGCGCGGCTTCAATTTCGGCAGAACGGCTCCGGCGCGCCATGACAAACTCGAAAGTATCGAGCGCCAATTAGATAGTTATTCACGAAGATTGTAAAGTTATGGTGGAACTGGGCATTCATTGGTGCCGGCACCCGGATTCGAACTGGGGACCTACCGCTTACAAGGCGGTTGCTCTACCAACTGAGCTATGCCGGCATGGGGCGCGCATTCTAGCAAGCCGAGTGCGGTCGCACGACCGCATCAGCACGCGCGCTCAGAAGCAGCCGATCGTCTCCAGTCGCGCATCGTGTGGCGCAGCCACGCGACTGCGCCAGTCGAGCGGTTCGGCGCCGGCCAGCGCGAAGTCCAGCCAGTACGCCGGCAGGTCCTCGGTACGCGCATTGACCTGCGGCGTGAATCCGAGCGCGGCGATTTCGCCGCGGCGCCGGTCCGCATTGCCCTGGTCGCGGAATAGACCGAGCGAGATCGTGTTCTGCGCATCGCCGGCGGTCACGACGTAGTAGTCGCGCACCCCCTTCTGCGACAGCGTGCGCGCGGTGGCCAGCGCCTCTTCGCGACTCGGCATCGCGGGCAGGTAGACCCAGTAGCCGCGCGTCTGCGTCGCATGGGTCGCACGCACGCGGATGCGCTTGGCCAGCGGTGTCAGCGCATTCATCGCGGCGCGGCTGTCGGCCTGGGTCGGGAACGGTCCGAGGGTGCGGCATTGATCGTTGGCGAGGTCGGCCGGACTTTCCGGTGGACCGGCGAGTTCCGCGGTCACGTCGTTGCCGCCGTCGCGTTCGGACAACAGCACCAGGGCCGGCACGCCGGGATCGGTCGTCGGCAACGCCGTCGCCTGCGGATGCGCCGCCAACAGCAGCCAGCACGCGCCGCCGAGATTCAGCGCGAGCAGCAACAGGAACAGGGCGCGAACGAACATCGAAACCTTCCAGCTTCAGGAGACGGATCAGCGGAATGCCGAAGGGTTTTTCAGCACCGTGTCGGGATTCTAGCCGGCCGCGCCCTGGGCGACCCACAACGCCAGGCCATGCAGGACGAGATCGTGCACGCGTTGCGCATCCGGCAGCAGCGGCGCGAGTTCGTCGGCGCCGCCGCCAGTCAGCAGCAGTGCGGGTGGCGTGACGAGGCGTCCGGCTGCCGCGACCCGAAAGCGATCGATCGCGCCGGCCACCGCATACAGCGAGCCGGTCACGACGGCATCGGCGGTGTTGTCCGGCAGCGCCCTGCACACGCCATCCGCGCTGGTCACACGTGCGGTTCCGCCGAGTACCGCGGTGCGCATCAACAGCGGTCCCGGCGCGATCACGCCACCGCGATGGCTGCCGTCTGCATCGAGCGCATCGAGGGTCAGCGCGGTGCCGATACTGGCCAGCACCTGCGCGCGCGGTTGCTGCGCATGCAGCGCGGCCAGGGCGAGGAAACGATCGATGCCGAGCCGTTCCGGTTCGGCGTAGGCGTTGCGCACGCCGAGCGCGGCGGCCGGGCTGCGCAGGAAAGCCGTGCG
>JBIODY010000420.1:0-1859 GCA_044445505.1 Lysobacterales bacterium | reverse complement strand
CTGGTTCCTTCCGGAAACTTATGCCTGGGTCAAGGGCGAGTCCGACTTCGATGTCCTGAAGCGCGCGAACGCAGCGATGCGCAAGGTCCTCGACAAACTCTGGGCCGCGCGCGCCATGGACGTGAACCTCGACACGCCGTACCAGGCCCTGATCCTCGCGTCGGTCGTCGAGAAGGAGACTGCACAGCCGAAAGAGCGTGCGCTGATCGCCGGTGTGTTCCTGCGCCGTCTCAAGTTCAACATGCGCCTGCAGACCGACCCGAGCGTGATCTACGGCATGGGCGACGCCTACGCCGGCAATATCCGCCGCAGCGATCTCGAAACCGACACGCCATACAACACCTACACGCGCGACGGCCTGCCGCCGACACCGATCGCATTGCCGGGTACGGTCGCGATCGAGGCGGTACTGCATCCGGCGCCGGGCGACGCGCTGTATTTCGTCGCGCGCGGCGACGGCAGTCACGAATTCTCGCCGACCCTGGAAGCGCACAATCGCGCCGTGCAGAAGTATCAGTTGCATCGAATGCCATGAGCGGTCGACCCATGAATGGACGGCTCATCACCCTGGAAGGCGGCGAAGGCGCCGGCAAGAGCACGGTGCTCGAGGCCGTGCGCGAGCGGCTCGCAATGCGCGGTCTCGACGTCGTGGTCTCGCGCGAACCCGGCGGCACCGCATTCGGTGAAGCGGTGCGCGCGCTGGTGCTCGATCCCGCACGGCAAGGCGTCTGCGCGGAAAGCGAACTGCTGCTGATGTTCGCTGCGCGCGCGCAACTCGTGCGCGAACTGATCGAGCCCGCGCTTCGCGCCGGGCACTGGGTGCTTTCCGATCGCTACACCGACGCGAGCTACGCGTATCAGGGCGGCGGCCGCGGGCAGCCGATCGCGCGCATCGCCGAGCTCGAAAGCTGGGCGGCACCGATCAAACCCGACTTGACCCTGCTGCTCGATTTGCCGGTAGCCGACGGCCTCGCGCGCGCGAGTTCGCGTGGCGCGGCCGATCGCATCGAGCTCGAGGGCGACGAATTCTTCGAGCGCGTTCGTGCGGCGTATCGCGCACGTGCGGCCACAGAGCCCGCGCGCTTTCGCGTGATCGATGCGAGCCAGCCGGTCGAGGCCGTGCGCGCCGCGGCCCGCGCGGTGATCGATGCCTATGTCGAGGCCGAGCAGGTGCGCGCATGAACCTGCAGCCCTGGCTCGCCGAACCCTGGCGCAGGCTGACCGACGCATTGACCGGCGGCCGCCTGCATCACGGCCTGCTGTTCGCCGCGCCGGCGGGTCTCGGCAAGCGCGCGCTTGCCGAGGCATTCGCTGTGGCCGCGCTGTGCACGCAGCGCCGGCCGGACGGTCACGCCTGTGGCGCGTGCCGCAGTTGCGTGCTGGTTGCCGCGGGTTCGCATCCGGATCTGGTGCGGATCACGTTCGAGTTGCGCGACGACGGCAAGCCGCGCACCGAGATCACGATCGACCAGATGCGCGCGCTGTCGCAGCGCTTCGCGTTGTCGAGCCAGTTCGGGGGTCTGCAGATCGCGTTGGTCGATCCGGCCGACCGGCTCAACGCGAGCGCGGCCAATGCACTGCTGAAGACGCTCGAGGAGCCCTCCGCGGCGACGATCATCGCATTGATCGCGGACGATCCGTCGCGCCTTCCGGCGACGATCCGCAGCCGCTGCCAGCGTATCGAGGTGCCTGCGCCGGGTCGCGAGGATGCACTGGCCTGGCTGCGTGCGCGACGCGTCGATGGCGCTCGCGCCATGGCCGCGCTCGATGCCAGCCTCGGCAACCCGGGACGCGCGCTGGAATGGAGCGGCGATGACACGCTGGCCATGCGCAAGGCCTGCGCCGAGGATCTCGCCGCG
>JBIODY010000419.1:0-1862 GCA_044445505.1 Lysobacterales bacterium | reverse complement strand
TGGCGCTGGCCACGGCCATCGCCGCCATAGGCGGTCCATTCGAATGCCGCGGCATGCAGCAGCGGCGTCCAGAGCATCATGAGAAGCAACATCAGTCGCATGGGTTCCTCCCGTTCGCGGCTATTGGATTCCGTCCAGCCTGCCCTGACAACTTCGGCGTGACGAAGGGGACGGCCAATGACGCAAGCGGGCAACCCGGTGCCACCACAGCGGTGCGCGCCTCGCGTAGCATTCGCCCTGCCCTCCCGAGGATCGTGCAATGTCCCCGAAGTCCCTCACTACCGGTGAGTATCCAACCCAGGTCGGACACTTCGAACGCCGGCGCGATTGGGCAGCGTGGCTGAAGAAGCACGATGCGTCCTCGCCCGGCCTCTGGCTGAAATTCGCGAAAAAGGGCGCGGATACGCCGTCGGTCTCGTACGACGAGGCAGTCGAGGTCGCGCTCTGCCATGGATGGATCGATGGTCAGAAGAAAGCGTTGGACGAGCAGTTCTGGTTGCAGCGCTTCACGCCGCGATCGGCGAGGAGCGTATGGTCGAAGATCAACAAGGACAAGGCGCTCGCCTTGGTTGCCGCCGGCAAGATGGCCGCGGCAGGTCTGGCCGAGATCGAACGCGCCAAGCGCGATGGCCGTTGGGACGCCGCCTATGACGGCGCCCGCCGCTCGGTCGTGCCCGGCGACCTCGCCGCGGCACTCGAGGCGAACCCGCGCGCGAGCGCCTTCTTCGCGATGCTCGACAAGACGAACCGATATTCGGTCCTGTTCCGGGTCCAGACCGCAGTGAGACCCGAGACGCGGGCGCGGCGCATCGGCCAGCTCGTGCAGATGCTGGCACGCCGCGAGAAGTTCCATCCTTGAGGCATGTGCGCGGCGGCGCTCGCCGGACCCGCGCGCGGTCCGCGCATCAGCCGCGCCAGTCTTCGGGCAGCAAGGCGCGATAGCGCCGGCTCAGCATCAGCTCGCTGCCGTCCCTCAAGGTGAGCTTGACGTCGCCGTGCGCCCACGGTGCAACCGCGGCGATGAAATCCGCGCGTACCAGGTGTGAGCGATGTACACGCAGGAACTCGCCCGGGTCGAGCCGCTGCGCGAGGCGCGATAGGGTGGCGCGTATGAGATGACAGCGCGCTGTTGTGTGTACTTCAACGTAATTGCCGGCCGCACTGAGACGCTGCACGTCGCCGATCGGCACGAGCAGCGAGCGGCCGCGTTCGTGCACGACGATGCGGCTCAGACGTGGTGTGCGATCAAGGTTGGTGCCCAGTTTGCGCAGGCGTTCCTCATCGGCGGCGCCGCCCTCGCCTTCACGACGCTCGGCCAGGCGTTCGCCGACGCGCATGAGGCAGCGCGCGAAGCGTTCACGGTCGAACGGCTTCAGCAGATAGTCGAGCGCGGCGAACTCGAATGCACGCAGCGCGTGCTCGTGGAATGCAGTCGTGAACACGATCAGCGGATACGGCGGCGACGCGCGCGCCAGCAGGTCGAAGCCGCTTTCGGCGCCGAGCTGGATGTCGAGAAACAGCAGGTCGGGTTTGTCGTTGCGCAACGCGGCGAGGCCGGAGGCAACGTCGTCGGCTTCGGCGATGACACGGTAGCCCGCGTGCTCGCCGAGCATCCGCCGCAGCTTCGCGCGTGCTGGCGGCTCGTCCTCGACGATCGCGACGCGGATCTCAGCCATCAATGTTGAGCGGCAGGTCGATTTCGATGCGCGTGCCGCCTTCGGCGCGTGCCCCGATTTCGAGGCGGTGATCACCGGGGTACAGCAGCTCGAGGCGGCGCCGCACATTGTCGAGCCCTACACCGGACTCGAAATCGGCGGCAACGCCGACGCCGTCGTCGTCGACCGTGCAGCGCAGGCGACTTT
>JBIODY010000418.1:0-1876 GCA_044445505.1 Lysobacterales bacterium | reverse complement strand
TCAATCATTTCACGCGCGAAATGTATTCGCCCGAGCGCGTATCGACCTTGATCTTCTCGCCCTGACCGACGAACAACGGCACGCGCACGACGGCGCCAGTCTCCAGCTTGGCCGGCTTGCCGCCGCCGCCCGAGGTGTCGCCGCGCACGCCGGGATCGGTCTCGACGATTTCGAGTTCGACGAAGATCGGCGCCGTCACGACCAGCGGCGCGCCGTTCCACAGGGTCATGATGCAAAGCTCGTTGCCCTTGAGCCACGGCGCCGCGTCGGCCATCGCGGTCTTGTCCGCGGCGACCTGATCGTGCGTCTGCGGGTCCATGAAGTGCCAGAACTCGCCATCGGAATAGAGAAATTCCATGTCGGTGTCGATGACGTCGGCGGCAGCCACCGAATCGGTCGATTTCATCGTCATCTCGACGGTGCGCCCATTCTTCAGGTTGCGGTACTTGACGCGCGTGAACGCCTGGCCCTTGCCGGGCTTGACGTATTCGGTGTCGACGATTGTGCACGGCGAGCCATCCACGATGATCTTCTGGCCGTTCTTGACGTCGTTCATGCCATAGCTGGCCATGCAAAACCCCCGTTTCGTTGATCAACGCGACCACGAAGAGCCTGCCGGCAACGGCGTGGTCACGCATCGATAGCAAAAAGCCGCTCGGCGAAAGCGGCTCATGGACGGTAACGTTCATCTGGAAGATGGATCGCGCCGCGGATCGTGGGAATGGACACCGGTCCGGAGCTCGGCCCATAGCGCGGCTACGGGTCGAGCGAGAGACAAGTCCAGCGCCGCGAGACCAGGCGAGCCGCTTCCGAAATGAGCGTTGCAGTGCACTATAATGGCGGGTTACGGCGATCCTACGCCGCGGCCGCATCCCTCAATGATACCTGCTAACCGCATCCCGGCGCAGCCCGTGCGCTGGCAACAGCTCTGGCGCGAAGCCATCACCGACCCGCTGGAACTGCTGCATCTGCTCGGCCTTGCCGACCGGGCCGGGCACCTGCCGAACGCCGATACCGGGTTTGCGATGCGCGTCCCGCGTGCGTTCGCGGCGCGCATGCGTCACGGCGATCCGGCCGATCCGCTGTTGCTGCAGGTGCTGCCGCAGGCGGCTGAGCTCGGCGAGGTACCCGGCTTCACGCACGATGCGGTCGGCGACCTCGCAGCACGCGCCGCAAACGGCGTGCTGCACAAGTACGAAGGGCGCGCGCTGCTGATCGCGACCGGTTCTTGCGCGGTGAATTGCCGCTATTGTTTCCGCCGGCATTTTCCGTATGCGGGAGACACTGCCGCTGCTGAGCACTGGGAACAGGCGATCGCGTATCTGCGCGGGGACGCCTCGATCGGCGAGGTGATCCTTTCCGGCGGCGATCCGTTGTCGCTGTCGACGCCCAAGCTCGCCGAGCTCACGGCTGCGCTGGCGAAGATCCCGCACATCGGCCGCCTGCGCATCCATACGCGGCTGCCGGTCGTGTTGCCGGAGCGCATCGACAGCGAATTCCTCGACTGGTTCGGCGCCCTGCGCCTGCAGCGCGTCGTCGTGCTGCACGCGAACCATCCGCACGAGGTTGATGCCACGGTCGCTGCGGCCTGCGGGCGCCTGCGCGACGCCGGTGCGACCGTGCTCAACCAGTCGGTGCTGCTGCGCGGCGTGAATGACGATGCGGATACGCTGTGCGCCCTGTCCGAGCGCCTGTTCGAGGCCGGCGTCCTGCCCTACTACCTGCACCAGCTCGATCGGGTCGCCGGTGCGGCCCATTTCGAAGTCGACGATGTCCGCGCGCGCGGGTTGCTCGAAACGCTGCGGCGACGATTGCCGGGCTATCTGGTGCCGCGGCTGGTGCGCGAAGCCGCCGGCGCGGGCTACAAGTTGCCGTT
>JBIODY010000417.1:0-1887 GCA_044445505.1 Lysobacterales bacterium | reverse complement strand
TCAACCTGCACTACGCGAGCGCGAAGGATCAGTTGCCGATACTGCAGGGCGTCGCCGCGACCTAGAGCGGGGTCGCGCCGCCGACCGCGCCGAAGTCCGGCGACAGCGGCGGCGGAGGCGGCGCGTCGCCGGCGACGATCCAGGCGCATGCGGAAACCAATGCGCTGATCATCAGCGCGCCGCCGGCGATCTTCCGCTCGCTCGCGGCGGTGGTGCGTCAGCTCGACATCCGCAGGAACCAGGTGCTGATCGAGGCGGTGATCGCGGAAGTCTCCGACCAGACCGCGAGCGAGCTCGGCGTGCAATGGCAGCTGCCGATCGGCAACGGCAATCATGTGGTCGGCGGCACCAACTTCAGCGGCAGCAATCCGGGCAACAACATCCTCAACGCGTCGCAGAATCCGCTCGGCATCGGCAACGGCTTCAATCTCGGCTACATCGACGGCACGGTCAGCATCGCCGGCCACGACGTGTTCCGGCTCGGCGCACTGGTCACCGCGCTGCGCGGCGACGGCAAGTCGAACATCCTGTCGACACCGTCGATCCTGACCCTCGACAACCAGGAAGCCGAGATCAAGGTCGCACAGGAAGTGCCGTTTCTGACCGGCCAGTACACGACCGCGAGCACGACCGCCAACGCGACCACCGGCGGTGCTATCAGCAATCCGTTCCAGACCATCGAACGCAAGGACGTCGGCCTCGTGCTCAAGGTCAAGCCGCAGATCAACGTCGGCGACTCGGTGCGCCTCGACATCCACCAGGAAGTGTCGAACCTGTTGCCGCCGGTGCAGGGTGCGGTCGATCTCGTCACCAACAAGCGCGAACTGACCACCAGCGTGTTGGTCAAGGACGATTCGCTGCTGGTGCTCGGCGGCCTGCTCGACAACCAGCTCAAGGACAACGTGCAGAAGGTGCCGGGGCTGGGCGACATTCCGTTGCTCGGCAACCTGTTCCGCTACCGCACCAACGATCGCACCAAGCGCGACCTGATGGTGTTCCTGCATCCGAAGATCCTGCGTGACGCGGCGACCGAGGCCGCGGTGTCGAGCGAGAAGTACAACTACATGCGCACCGAGCAGTTGCAGATGCGCCAGGAAGACTGGCCGATCACGCCACGCGCGCAACGGCCGATGCTGCCGGACGTCCACGATTTCCTCGCCAGCCCGACGCTCGATGGCCAGCCCGACCTGGTCAAGCCGCCGTCGAAGGCGCCGGAACCGCGGCGGTGAATGAAGTCCCGACCGCCGCGACCGCGAAGCCCGAGTCGCATCCGGCGCGGCCCGGCTTCGGCTATGCGCGCCGCCACGGCGTCGCCCTGACCGGCTGGAAGGACGGAATCGCGCAAATCGCCTGCCGCGAAGGCGCGCGTCCCGACGTGCTCGCGGAACTGCGTCGCCATCTGGGTGCGCCGCTGCATTTCACCGGCATGCCGGCGAACGAGTTCGAGCGCCTGCTGCGCGACCTCTACGAGCAGGGCGATGACGCGCGCACGATGGTCGGCGATCTCGACGAGCGCATGGATCTGAAAGCGGTCGTCGACGAGTTGCCGGAACCGGAAGACCTGCTCGAAAGCGAGGACGATGCGCCGATCATCCGCCTGATCAATGCGCTGTTGACCGAAGCGGTCAAGGAAGGTGCGTCCGACATCCATATCGAACCGTACGAGAATCGCCTGGTCGTGCGCTTCCGCATCGACGGTGTGCTGCGCGAAGTGCTGGCGCCGCAGAAGGCGATCGCCAGCGCAGTGGTCAGCCGCATCAAGGTCATGGCCAAGCTCGACATCGCCGAGCGTCGTCTGCCGCAGGATGGCCGCATCGGCCTGCGCATCGCCGGGCGTCCCGTGGACGTACGTGTATCAACCATTCCGGCCGGGCGCGGCGAACGCGT
>JBIODY010000416.1:0-1893 GCA_044445505.1 Lysobacterales bacterium | reverse complement strand
GGTGGCGAACAACCGGTGCGCTTCATCGAGCGCGACGGATGCATCGCTCCATGCGGCCTGCTGCTCCGCGACGATCCCGCGCGCCCAGTGCGCTTTCGCCTGCCAGGATGGGTTGGCCTGCCGGCGACCGATCTCGAGTGCATGGCGGATCAGCGCATCGGCACTCTCGTAGTGCCCGAATGTCGCCAGCACGCGGGCGAGATTCGTCGCGACGTGCACGCTGGTCTGCAGATCGGAAAGTTCCTGCGCCAGGCCAAGCGTCTGCTTCAGCATCGGCACCGCGGTCAGCGCATGACCCGCGTCGTACTCGGCGGCGCCGAGGCCGCCGAGCGCACGCATTTCCAGATCCTTCGCGCCGCACTGGCGCGCCGCGTCGATCGCGTCGCGGAAGCGCACGATGCGCTCGTTGTAGTGACCCTGCTCGCCTTCGACGATTGCCAGGTTGGTCAGCACGGCCGCTTCGTTGCGGCGGCTGCCGGCCGCGCGCGCCAGCGGCAGCGCGCGTTCCAGATGGACACGCGCCTGCGCGATGTGACCGCGCTTGATCTCGACTGCACCGTAGGTCGAATGCAAGCTGGCCAGGGTCAGCGGCCGGTTGTCGTTCGGCAGTCGTCGCAGCGCCTCATCGAGATATCCGGCGGCGGCATCGCCGTCGCCCTTGAAATACGCCGACGCGCTGAGTTGGCGCAAGGCCTGCACAAGCAGGTCGTCATCGCCACTTTTGCGGGCAGCGTCCGCAACGCGCGTCGCGTTTTCGATGCTCGCGTCCACTTCGTTGGTGTAGCCCTGCGCCGTGGCTAGCCGCAGGCGCGGCCACAGCAGGCTGGGATCCTGGTCGAGGCAGATCTGGAAATATTTCTTGGCGCTGGCCTCGTCGCCATGCGTCGACGCGTCGAGGCCGCGTGCATACGCCTCGGCCAGGAACGGGCTGCGCAGGTCGGCGTTCTCCTCGACGGTCGGCGCCGGCGGCGTGACCCCGAGCCAGCGCTGCACGCGCGGCACCGCATCGATTGCGAGCGGCGTCGGCGTGGCTCCGCGCAGGATGTCGTGGCGTTGCACGGTTCCGTCTGCGCTGAGCTGCAGCTCCAGTTCGTACAGCGAACCGACGCGCCGCAATTGGCCGCTGACGAAATGCGTCGCACCGAGCGACTTGCGCAGTTCCGCGAGTGCCGCCGCGTCGAACGTGTCGCGGTTGCCGACCACACCCTGCACGACCTGCGATCCGATCACCTCGACCTTGCCGCGCTCCTGCAGCAGACTTGCGATCAACCCCATCAGGCCGTTGCGGGTCCAGCCAAGCTCCGCCTCGCCGGTCCTGTCGTTGATCGGCAGCACCGCGACGCGCGGCACCGGGTTGCCGTCGCTGGCGCTCGGCGGCACGTGTGGAACCAGCAGCGCGGCAGCGATCGCGACCAGCGCGGCCAGTGCGGCCAGCCACCAGGCACGCGCAGCGCGCGGCGATCGGCCCGTGCCAATCATCGTCGACGCCGGCACCCGCGCATCGGCGGCCTCGACCACGACCGGTGCGACCCATTGCAGGCCACGCCCATGCACGGTGCGGATCACGCGCTGCAGTTCGCCGTCGTCGCCGAGCGCGCGCCGCGCCTTGCTCAGCAACTGCGACAACGCCGCATCGGTGACCGGGCGCTGTCCCCACAACGCATCGTTGATCTCGCGCTTGGACAGCGCACGGTCGCGGTGTTCGAGCAACAGCGCGATCAGGTCGAAGACCTTGGCCTCGACCTCGACCACGGCGCCGCCGTGGCGGATCTCGCGCGCGGCGAGATCGATGGAGTAGTCGCCGATTCGATGGAGGGGCGTGGCGCGCACGATGTCTCCGGCCAGCCGGTTGCCGGACCGGTTGCAATTCTAGTCGCCTCGCCCGTCGGACGT
>JBIODY010000415.1:0-1908 GCA_044445505.1 Lysobacterales bacterium | reverse complement strand
TCGGTCGTCGCGCATGGCCCGCTCGCGGCGCCGATGCCGCTGCGCGCCGGCGCGCATCGCGGCCAGGTGCTGATCGAGGCCGGCGAACGCGCGGCGCTGCAGGCGTTCCTGCCGGCATGGCTCGAGCGCGTGCGCGCACTGTCCGGTGCGCGCCGCACGCGCTGGTCGATCGACGTCGACCCGGTCGACTTGTATTGATCCCGACGCGGCGCGGCCGGGTGGCGGCGCATCCCGGCGCGCGCAGCTTCGGGGAATCAGTCGAAACCGTCGGCGAAGATCAGGTCGGCGCTGCCCTGGTTGGCCAGCACCGAGATGGCGTTGTTGTCGAAGTTCGCGGTGACCAGATCCGGGCGGCAATCGCCATCGAAGTCGGCAGTCGAGCACGCTTTCGGCCGGGTAGATAGCTCACCGCGGCGGCGAACCCGCCACTGCCGTTGCCGGCCAGCACCGCGACATCCTGTGCCGCCTGGTTCAGCGAGATCAGGTCGACGATGCCGTCGCCGGTCACGTCGGCCGCGACCACCGCAGCGAACCACCAGCGCCGGCACCGAGCAGCAACGAAAGATCGGCGCGCCCGGAATTCGCGGTGACGATGTCGGCGTGCCCGTCGCCGGACACGTCGGGACCGGTCATCCGGTCAGGTCAGCGTGCGCGTCGCGCGGTGGCGAGCCGTCGGCGTGCGCGTGTGTGCGATGCTTGGTGCCTTCGGAGATCAGCATGCCACGCCAGTACAACATGGGCGGTCGCACCGCACCGGGCGCGCCGCCGCCGTCGGGCCGCGGCGGCGGTCGCGAGGCGCCGCCGTCGCGACCGCCGCCGAAGAGCCTGCGCGAGCGCTTCGTCGCGCTGCGCAACCTCCCACCGTTCCTGCGCGAGCTATGGGCGACGAGTCCGCCGCTGCTGAGCGGCGACATCCTGCTGCGCGGCGTGCGCGCGGTACTGCCGGTGATCTCGCTGTTCGTCGGCAAGCTGATCATCGACGAGGTCGTCGCGCTGGTGCGTGCCGGCGTGACCATCGATTCGCTCGGCGCCGCGCTGGCCAGCGGCCAGCTCGACCGGCTCGGCCTGTTCCTCGGCGCGGAATTCGCCCTCGCCGTGCTGTCGGACCTGCTCGGCCGCGTCGTCTCGCTGTTCGATTCGCTGCTTTCCGAGCAATACACGAACGCGACCAGCATCCGCCTGATGCAGCATGCGGCGACGCTCGACCTCGAGGACTTCGAGGACAGCGAGATGCAGGACCGGCTCGATCGCGCGCGCCGGCAGACCGTCGGCCGCAGTGCGCTGATGGGCCAGTTGTTCGGCCAGGCGCAGGACCTGGTCACCGTGGCCAGCTTCGCGGCCGGACTGATCGTGTTCGCACCCTGGCTGATCGCCCTGCTCGCGGTCGCGCTGGTGCCGGCCTTTCTAGGCGAAGCGCACTTCAACGCGCAGAGCTATTCGCTGAATTTCGCCTGGGCCTCGGAGCGGCGCGTGCTCGACTACGTGCGTCTGACCGGCGCCAGCGTCGAGACCGCGAAGGAAGTGAAGATCTTCGGCTTGCAGTCGTTCCTGATCGAACGCTATCGCGCGCTGGCCGATCATTTCTATGCCGAGAACCGCGCACTCGCCAAGCGACGCGCGCTGTGGGGCAGCGTGTTCGCCTCGCTCGGCACGATCGGCTACTACATCGCCTACGCCTTGATCGCTTGGCGTACGGTGCGCGGCGAATTCAGCATCGGCGACCTCACGTTCCTGTCCGGATCGTTCCGGCGCCTGCGCAACCTGCTGGAGAACCTGCTGATCGGTTTTTCGCAACTGGCCGGGCAATCGCTGTACCTGGACGACCTGTACTCGTTCTTCAAGACCGAACCGGAGATCCGTTCGGTGCCGGACGCATTGCCGTTTCCGCGACCGGTCCGTGCCGGCTTC
>JBIODY010000414.1:0-1924 GCA_044445505.1 Lysobacterales bacterium | reverse complement strand
GGATCGTCGGGCCACGGATGCTTCGGGTAGCGCGCCTTCAATTCCTTCTTCACTTCGGGATAGGTCCGTTCCCAGAAGCTCTTCAGATCGCGGGTGACCTGCACCGGTTTCCCGCCCGGCGAAAGCAGGTGCAGGGTCAACGCCACGCGCCGGTTCGCGATGCGCGGCGTGTCGGCGAGCCCGAACAGTTCCTGCAGCTTGACCGCCAGCACCGGTGGCGCATCGGCGGCGTAGACGATGCGGCGTTGCATGCCGCTCGGCACCTCGATCGCAACCGGCGCCTGCGCGTCGAGCGCGCGGCGCATGGCGAAGTCGAGGCGCGCGGACAGCGCGTCGGACAGTTCCGCCGCCTGCAACGCATCGAGCCGGCGCTTGTTCGCGAGACAAGGCGCGAGCCAGTCTTCGAGCGTCGCCAACAGCGCCGCATCGGAGAAATCCGGCAGGCCCAGTTCCGGGCACCAGCCGCGCAGCGCCGCGACGCGCAGGCGCAGTTCGCGCGCATGCTCGCTCCACGGCAGCGCATCCAGGCCCAGTGCGCGCACGGCCGCGAGCAACGCGGGCAGCGCATCCTCGGGGCGCACGGGCACGGCGCGGCGTTCCAGCACGATCGCGTCGAAGCGGCGCTCCTCGAAGGCTTCGACGCGGCGCGCGTCGCGGTTCCAGCCCACGCTGCGCGAGCGCTCGAAGCGTTGCGCAAACTCGCGTTCGAGCAAATCCGCGTCGAACGGCGCAGCGGCGAGGATCAAGCTGTCGCGTTCCTCGTAACGCAGGTCGACGACGACCAGCCACGGTTCGCCATACAACGAACTGTCATCGAGCAAGCGTGCACCGCGCCCGTTCGCGAGCTGGTAGCGGCGCGGATTGTTCACGTCCTGGCGCGCGATGCGATCCGGGAATGCGTGGATCAACATGTCACCGACGACAGTCGCAGCCTCCGCCGCGGGAGCGGCTTCGGCCGCGACGCCCTTGCCTGGAACGACCTGCGAGCGAAGAGCATCGCGGCTGAAGCCGCTCCCACGTTCGCCGTCATGGGAATCGGCGCGCCGTCGCCACGCCTCGGCCGCCTGCGCGATCGCCGCGAGCGCGCCGATGTCCGCTCCGGAATCGCGTGCGCCGGCGCGGTCGCGCGCGCGCCACGCCCGCAAGGCGCCGACGCGCAGGCGGAAGTCATCGCCGCGGGCGGCATCGCCGCGCAGCGGATTGCGCGCCTCGACCAGCGCGGCAAGCTCGCAGGCGAGACCGCGCAGCGCCACCGGCGCGCGCAATACCGCTGCAGCGAGGCGCGGATGCGCGCCGAGTCCAAGCATGCGCCGGCCGTGGTCGGTGATTCGGTCCTGCGCTTCCAGCGCACCGAGCCGGCGCAGCAGTTCACGTGCCTGCGCGAGCGCGCCGACCGGCGGCGCATCCAGCCAGCGCAGCGCACCAGAACCCCAGGCGGCCAGCTCGAGCGCGAGCTGGGACAATTCCACTTGTGCAATCTCCGGCGTGCCCTCGGCATCGAGGCGACGGCTCTGCGGCCACAGCCGATACACCGTGCCGGGCCCCAAGCGACCGGCGCGGCCTGCGCGCTGATCGGCCGAAGCCTGCGCGATGTTGACGGTGTCGAGCCGCGTGAAGCCCGAGTTCGCGTCGAAACGCGGCTCGCGCGCGAGACCGAGATCGACCACCGCGCGCACCCCGGGCAGGGTCAGGCTGGATTCGGCGACATTCGTCGCAAGCACAACACGGCGCGTGCCCCGCGCGGCGCCGCCGAGAGCGGCATGCTGCCCGGCGAGGCCGAGTTCGCCGTGCAACGGCACGATCTCGATGGGGTCCTGTAAGAGCGGCTTCAGCCGCGATGCTTCTCTGCCCGATTCCATCTCGTGAGCAAGCGCATCGCGGCTGAAGCCGCTCTCACCAGAGCCGTTCCCACCTGCATTGGCGG
>JBIODY010000413.1:0-1939 GCA_044445505.1 Lysobacterales bacterium | reverse complement strand
TCCACCAGATGCATCGAACGCGGCTGGTCGACGGCGGTCATGCCGCTGAGATTGGGGGCCATGTCCGAAAGCACAAGATCGACCGCGGCTCCGCCCAGCGCCTGTTTCAATTGTTCGAGAACCGCATCCTCGCGGAAGTCGCCAAGAATGAACTCGACCCCGCCGATGCCCTGCATCGGCAGGATGTCCAGCGCGATCACCCGGCCCTGCCATTCTCCATTTTTTTGGCCCAGCCGTTCGCGCGCAATCTGCGACCATCCGCCCGGGGCCGCGCCGAGATCGACGACGACCATGCCCGGTTTCAGCAGGCGGTCGCGCTCGATCAGTTCTTCGAGTTTGAACACCGCGCGCGAACGCCATCCCTCGGCCTGCGCGCGCTTCACGTAGGGGTCGCTGAAATGTTCCCGCAGCCAGCGGGAACTCGATTTGCTGCGCGCCATCGCCCGGTAACCTCAAAAACGCGACGTCGCACCTGTTGAAAGTCCGCACACGGATGTGCGGGCTCTTGCGAGGGACTCGCATAACAGTCACATGATAACCTGTATGACCCATGTGGCCTTGTGCCGCCCGTCCCTATTCGGTTCCCATTCATGCCCACCCCACGCACTCCGCGGCGCTCCACCGCCGCACGTTCCACGGCAGCGGCCGGCAAGAGCATTCGGCCAGCGCGCCCGGCCACACGTGGCAAACCGCGCACGGGGAAACCTCGCCCGGGGCAATCGGTCGAACGCAAGCAGTCCGTCGAGCACAGGAAACCGCGCGTCACCGGAGGTCGCCCGGGGCAATCGTTCGAGCGCAAGAAGCCGCGTTCCGCGAAGGCCCGTCCTGAGCGGTCGGTTGAGCGTGAACAGCCGCGCGAAGTGGCGCGTCCTGCGCGGAGGACCGGTCCATTGACGACCTCGCAGAAACGCTATTTGCGCGGATTCGCCCAAGATCTGAAGCCCGTCATCATGGTCGGCCAGAAAGGCGTGACGCCCGCCCTGCTGGCCGAATTCGCCGGCGCGCTGGAGCACCACGAACTGGTCAAGATCAAGCTCGCCGATGGCGACCGCGAAACGCGCGCGCAGTCGATCGAGCAGATCCGTGCCCACGGCGATGCCGAGATCGTGCAGACGATCGGCAAGGTGGCCTGTTTCTATCGGTGCAACCCGGACCGCACCCAGTTCATGCTGCCGAAGTGACATGCAACTGAATCACGAGTTGCCCGAGGGCTATCTGTTCTTCCGCAACTGCGCGGCCGATGCGGTGACGGTCATCGACCGCGTGTTGAAGAGGAGTTTCCTGCTCGCGCCGGATCGGATCGTCGAAGACTGGCCGGTGGTCCGTGCCGACCAGTTCGATCTGGGCGCCGTCGATACCGTGCTCGCGCTCGCACCCGAGGTCGTGCTGCTCGGCACCGGTATCCACCAGGTGTTTCCGCCGCACGAATCACGCGCTGCCTTGCTGCGCCGGCAGATCGGCATCGAAGTCATGAACAATGCCGCCGCCTGCCGCACCTACAATCTGCTCGCCGGCGAAGGCCGGCGCGTGGTCGCGGCGATCATGCTGCAGAGCCAGGGAGTAGGGAATAGGGAATAGTGTGCAAGCCGAGTCTCGCGTGTATTTTGTCCGATCTGATTGCGCTCCACCTCAAATTCGCTGCCATCATCAGCGTCCGGTTTTTGCGCCCTCGTCCCGCGTCCCGCGTCCGTCGTCCCTCTCGTGCGACAGTTTGCGCAGTCGCCGCAACCCGTCCTCCTGGATCTGCCGCGCGCGTTCGCGCGAGATGCCGAGGTCGCGACCGATTTCGGCCACCGAGTGCACCGGCGTACCGTCGAGACCGAAGCGGCGCTGCAGCACGATGCGCTGGCGCTCGCCCAGGTTCGCGATCCATGCGCCGAGCCGTTCGCTGTCGATCGGCGCAGGTCCGCCTCCGCTTGCGCTGTCCTCGTTGTCCTGC
>JBIODY010000412.1:0-1952 GCA_044445505.1 Lysobacterales bacterium | reverse complement strand
GGCCTGTATCCGGCCGGCGAAGGCGCCGGTTACGCGGGAGGCATCCTGTCCGCCGCGATCGACGGGATCAAGGTCGCCGAGGCGGTTGCGTCAAGCCTGGTCGACAAGGGCGAGCAATAAGCGCCGGGCTCGAGTCCGGTCGCCGACAACAGTTCCCCGGGTTGCGAAGGGTTCGGAACGACGTGCGAATCACGCGGTGCCCGTCGTGCACACCGTGATCAGCAGCAGCACGAAGCCGACCACCGCGAGGGCGGCATGGCCGAGCAGCAAGCCGCGCGGCAGCGGCTGCTGTCGCCAGTGGTAGGCGAGATTCATCGTCGCGCCGCCCACTGCGGCGATCACGAACAGAACCAGCGCGTACATTGCGAATGCCGGCACCCCGGCCGTGAATGTCGCATATGCGAGCAGGGTCAGGCCCGCCGCGGCAAGCATGCCGTGCAGCATCGCGAGCCAGGTTGGCGGATTCGCACCACGCCCGAGACGGATGACGCCCATCGTGATGCCGCCCAACGCGGCCAGTGCGAACAACGTGGCAGACACCTTGAGCATCGTCATCGCGTCCACGGCACCCCTCCGGTTCACAAGGAAGTCCGACTATACGCCAGCCGGGGCCGGCTTCATCATTCGCGAAAGATATACAACGCAGCACAGAGCGCGAGGCCGATCGTGTACAGCAACCAGGTCTGGTCGACAAAGTACGGATAGACCATCAGCACCGCGCCGATCGCGGCGGTGCGCCATGCGCCCTGCTTGCGGCCATAGCTGAACATCGCGAAGCCGGTCACGCTGAATACGATCAATCCGAACAGGTTGGCTGGCGTTGGCATTGCGCGAGTATCGTGGACCTGGCTGCAATGTGTCATCAGAGTGGTCTGCAAAACCGGGCATCCCGCCGCGGTTCGCAGCAAACGGGCGGTTCCCGGAACCGCCCACGACTTGTCAGATGGAGGATTTATGAGTTATGTCGATGGTTTCGTGGTGCCGGTTCCGAAGAAGAATCTTGCGGCCTACCGGCGCATGGCCCGCAAGTCCGGCAAGATCTGGCGCGAGCACGGTGCACTGCACTACATGGAGTGCGTCGCCGACGACGTGAAGCCTGGCAAGGTGACGTCGTTCCCGCAAGCGGTGAAGCTCAAGTCGGACGAGGTCGTGGTGTTCTCGTGGATCGTCTATGCGTCGCGCAGGGAGCGCGACCGCATCAACAAGAAGGTCATGGCCGATCCGCGCCTGGCCACGATGATGAATCCGAAGGCGCTGCCGTTCGACGGCATGCGCATGTTCTGGGGCGGGTTCAAGCCGATCATCGAGCTGTAGCGCTCGGTCGGACATGCGCCGCGAGCGTCGGCAACCCGCCGGGCGTCGAAGCTCAGCTTTGAAGCCCCTCTCCCGCCGGGAGAGGGGTGAGGGTTCGCGTGCGACCGAGCGCCGCGCTCAATGCGCGCGCATCGCAACCAACACCGGTTGTTCGCGGTAGCTCTGCGGAAACAGATCCTTCAGATGCTCGATCTTCGGCAGGTCATTGACGACGATATAGCCGTAGGTCGGGTTCAGCGCGAGAAAATCCTGGTGATAGGCCTCGGCCGGATAGAAGTTCCTGCCGCTCTCGATGCGTGTCGCGATCGGCGCGCCGAACACGCCGGCCTGGTCGAGTTGCGCGATATACGTCGCCGCGATCCTCTGCTGCATCGGATCGCGCGGGAACACCGCCGAGATAGGCGAGGATGAGAAGTGTCATCGGTTCGCGTTCCTTACACGTCGGCCGTGAACTTGAGCGCGACGCCGTTCATGCAGTATCGCAAACCGGTCGGCCGCGGGCCGTCATCGAACACGTGGCCGAGATGGCCGCCGCAGCGGTGGCAGTGGATTTCGGTGCGCTCCATGCCGAGCGTCGTGTCGTCCTCGTCGCCGACTGCGTTCGGCAGCGGCTTCCAGAACGACGGCCAGCCGGTGCC
>JBIODY010000411.1:0-1956 GCA_044445505.1 Lysobacterales bacterium | reverse complement strand
GGCATGCTCGGCGTGACCCTGTTCGGCCTGTTCCTGACCCCGGTGTTCTATGTCGCGCTGCGCAAGCTGGTCACGCGCCGTGCCGGAAATGCGCACGGCCATCTGGAGATTGCTCATGCATGAATTGAAACTGTTCACGATTGCCGCGTTGAGCGCGGCGATCGCCGCCTGCACGGTCGGTCCGGACTACGTTCGACCGACGCCGACCGCACCGGCGCATTTCGCCGGAACCGAAGCCGGCACGCCGGATGAACCCGCACCGGCGCCGGACGCCGAGTTCTGGCACAGCTTCGGCGATGCGCTGCTCGGCCGGCTGGTCGACACCGCGCTGCTCGCGAACCACGACCTGCGCATCGCGCTTGCCAATCATGACCGCGCCGACGCGCTGCTGCGCGGCGCCGGCTTCGATCGCCTGCCGACGATCACCGCCGGCGCGAACGCCAGCGACACGCGCGCCAGCGCCGGCCAGTTGCCGGGCGTGTCGCGCGATGCGCGCGACAGCAAGAGCTACGATGTCGGCATCAGTGCATTGTGGGAGCTGGATTTCTTCGGTCGCATCCGTCGTGGCATGGAAGCGCAACGCGCCGAGACCGCGGCGTCCGCGGCGGACCTTGCGGCCTTGCAGGTTGCGATCGTCGCCGATGTCGTGCGCGACTACGTCGAACTGCGCGGCCTGCAGGAGCGCTTGCGGGTCGCGCGCAGGAACGCGGACATCCAGCGCGAGACCCTGCAGCTGGTGACCACGCGCGTGGATGCCGGCCGCGGCTCGGACTTCGACACCGCACGTGCGACGGCCCAGCTCGAGGCGACGCTCGCGCGTGTGCCCGCGCTGGAATCGTCGGCCGAAGTCGCCATGCATCGCCTGGCCGTATTGACCGGACAGGTGCCCGAAGCGTTGGTCGCCGATCTCGAGGCCAGCGCGCCGCTGCCGGCATTGCCGACCCGCCTGCGAGCCGGTACGCCCGGCGAGCTGCTGCGACGTCGCCCCGACGTGATTGCCGCCGAGCAGCGCCTGCACGCGGCGACCGCACGCATCGGGGTCGCGACCGCCGATCTGTTCCCGCGCTTCACGCTGGGCGGCCTGATCGGCAGCCAGGCGGTCGATGCGGGCGCGCTGTTCGAACGCGACAGCGAGACGCGCGCGATCAGCCTCGGCATCGACTGGTCGTTCCTCGATGTCGGCCGCGTGCGCGCGCGCATCGCCGCGAGCGACGCTGATGCGCAAGGCCAGCTAGCGCGCTACCAGCAGACGGTCCTGCTCGCACTGGAAGACACCGAGAACGCGCTGACCCGTTATGCGCATGCGCGCGTCGAGGACCAGCATCTGGAGCGCGCCGCGATCGACGGCGATCGCGCCGCGCAACTCGCGCGCACGCGCTACGAGGCCGGAGCCGCCGACCTGCTCGAGGTGCTCGATGCCGAGCGCACCCAGTTGCAGGCGCAGGACGCGTTCGCCGATGCGCGCACGCGCAGCGTCAGCAGCGTCGTCGCACTCTACCGGGCGATGGCCGGCGGCTGGCCGACCCATGCGCCGCAGCGCGAGGGCGTCGCGACGACGCAATCGGGAACCTGACATGACGTTCTGCCTTTCCCTTCTCCCTCCGGGAGAAGGTCGAAGTTGCCATCAGGCAACTGAGGCGGCCGGATGAGGGTTCGGGGCGAGCATGATGTATCCGTTCATCCCGAACCCTCACCCCAACCTCTCTCGATGGGAGAGGGGCTTGAACACGCGACGCTCTAGCCGCGGTACGGCGCCAGCAGCGCCGGATCGGCGAACAGCGCGTCCGGCATCAGGTAGCGCGGGTCGCGGCCGGAGGCAAGCAGGGCGCGGATTCCGGTCGCGGAGATTTCCAGCGGCGTGACCGGAATCTGCAGCACCCGGCCCGCCGCGGATTCACGCAGGCTCGCGGCGCCAGGACAACGGCGCGAGGCGATCTTGGTGCGAAGTTCCGTCGG
>JBIODY010000410.1:0-1971 GCA_044445505.1 Lysobacterales bacterium | reverse complement strand
TCGGCTTTGCGCAGATGCATGCGGCGCTGCCGCCATCCGCGTTCGATTTTCTCACTGCGAGCGGCGGCGCCTGGGATGCGCCGATCGCCGGCGCGCCGCTGCGCTGGCCCGATCCGCCGGGCGCGTCCGACCTCGATCTGCAGACGCTCGATCCGACATTGCTGCACCACCACACGGACACCGCGGCAGGTGGGACTGAGCGCAGCGATACCCAACCTGCAAGACCGCGCGCGTTGGGGTTACAGGCGGCTCCTGCCGCCTGCCCTTCGGGCCATTTGCTACGCGAATGTCCGCTCGTCGCAGGCTCGCCCCAACCTGCGCCTTCGCTCGACGAAGATGCCGCAAATGATCAAGTGCCGGGCAGCAACAGTTTCGCAGTCGGCGGCGCACTGACCGGCGGCGCGGCGCTCATCGCGAACGACATGCATCTGGACCTGCGCGTGCCCGCGCTGTGGTTCCGCGCGCGCATCGTCTACCCGGATCCGCGCCGCGCCGGACAGCAGGTCGACGTGACCGGTGCGACGCTGCCCGGCGCGTCCGCGATCGTTGTCGGCAGCAACGGCCATGTCGCCTGGGGATTCACCAACAGCTACATCGACACCGCCGATTGGGTGCGCCTGACACGCGATCCGGCGGATCCGGATCGCTATCTCACGGCGGACGGCTGGACGCCGATCGCGAAGCATGAGGAGATCATTCACGTGCACGGCGCCGCGGACGTGAAGCTCAGCGTCGAGGACACGCAATGGGGACCGGTCACCGCCGTGGATATGGACGGCACGCCACTCGCGCTGGCGTGGAGCGCGCAGCAGCCGGGTGCGATCAACGTCGAGTTGCAGCGGCTCGAAACCGCGCAAACCGCCGACGAGGCGGTCTCGATCGCACAAGCCAGCGGCATGCCGCCGCAGAACTTCGTGGTCGCCGACCGTGCCGGCAGCATCGAGTGGACGATCGCCGGTCGCATCCCGAAACGCATCGGCGGTTTCGACCCGGCGCTGCCGGCCGACTGGTCGAAGCAGGGCGTCGGCTGGGACGGCTGGCTCGAAGCCGGCGACGTGCCGCTGATCGCGAATCCGCCGTGGCAGCGGTTGTGGAGCGCGAACCAGCGCATCGTCGAAGGCCCCGCGCTGGCGACACTCGGCGACGGCGGCTACGACCTCGGCGCGCGTGCGCGGCAGATCCGCGACGACCTGCGCGCGCACGAGCATTTCACCCCGGCCGAACTGCTCGCGATCCAGCTCGACGATCGCGCGTTGTTCCTGCAACGCTGGAAGGATCTGCTTGAACTGGAACTCAACCGCGCGCCGGCGTCAGCGCTCAATCTGGCCATGAAGCAGGCTCTCGGCGATTGGAGCGGCCACGCGGGGACAGAATCGGTCGCGTACCGTCTGGTGCGTGCATGGCGCAACGAGGTCATCGACAGCGTGCTGGATGGCTTCGCGGCGGCGGTGCGACGCCGTTTCGCGGACTTCACGATGCCGAAACTGGCCCAGGCAGAACACGCGGTGTGGAAGCTCGTCGAGCAGCGTCCCGCACATCTGCTGCCACCCGGCCATGCGGACTGGGATGCACTGCTGATCGCGTGCGCCGAACGCAGCGGGAAGAACCTCGACGCGCAACCCGGCGGGCTCGCTGCACGCAGCTGGGGCGAGCGCAACACCGCGAATATCGCCCATCCGCTGTCGCGGGCATTGCCGGGTTTCATCGCGCGCTTCCTCGACATGCCCCACACGCCGCTGCCCGGTGACAGCAACATGCCGCGTGTGCAGGCGCCGAGCTTTGGCGCATCCGAACGCTTCGCGGTCGCACCCGGCGACGAGGCGCATGGCTACTTCATGATGCCGGGCGGCCAAAGCGGCCACCCGCTGTCGCCGTACTACGGCAGCGGCCACGAGGACTGGGTGCTGGGCAAGCCGACGCCATTCCTGCCGGGGCCGGCGCAGCATGTGTTGCACTTCGTGCCAGCGGCGC
>JBIODY010000409.1:0-1988 GCA_044445505.1 Lysobacterales bacterium | reverse complement strand
GCGAATTCGAGCGGCTCGGTGACCGCCTTGTCGAAGGTCGGGTTGTACAGGCGGAACTCGAGGTTCACGTGTGCGCGGGCGATGCGCGCGAGCCATTCGACATCGTCCAGCGAAAACAGCTGGTCGGCCAGCACGCGTACCTTGACGCCGCGGCGCGCGGCGGCAATCAGTTCGTCGAGGACCAGCCAGCCGGCGTCGTCCTCGGTCCAGATGAAGGTCTGGATGTCGATACTTTTCCTCGCCGCGCGGATCAGGTGGATGCGCAGCAGCAGCGCATCGGCGCCGCGCTCGAGCACATTGACGTAATGCACGGGCGCGTCCGGTGTGCTTGCCGTGCGTGCCTCGTCGAGCAACCGGCGATACGGCGAGTCGATTGCGCAATGGTCGATGCGCTGGCAGGTCAGATCGCTCGGGCGCGCGGCCGCCACGAGCGCGTCGGCCTCACGCGCGAGGTGCCGGTTCAGGCCGCAGCCGGCCGATGCGAGCAGCGCCAGCAACACGAACAGGCAGGCGCAGTCGCGCGGCAGCGAGGAATTCGGCATGTCGCGAGCATTGCATGTGCGCCCGGCGCTGCCAATCCACGCCGCTCCGGCCGGCGTCGGCGACTACGGTGCGAGCCGGTTCTCCGAGGAGATGACGTACACGCTGAGGCCGAGCTCGACTTTCTCGCTCAGTGTGCCGAGCCGCGAGCGCATGCCGAATGACACCCGGCTGATCGTGGCCGCGGCCGCGATCGCGCAGTCGTAGCCGGGCCGCGCGCACGCCGCCGGCGCGAGCTCGAAGCGGACCGGCTGGCTGACTCCGCGCAAGGTCAAGGTGCCCGGCAGTTCGCCGCCGTTGTGCAGACGCTGCAGCGGGAACGGCTCGGAAACGAAATGGATCTGCGGATGCGCCTGCGCATCGAAGAATTCCGGCGATTTCACCCAATTCTCGTAGCCGCGCACGTTCATTCGCACGCTGTTCGCGTCGATGCGCGCGTCGACGATCGCCTGACTGCGGAAATGGTCGATGTCGACGCTGCCGTGCACGCTGCCGAACGAGCCGTGGATGCCGACCAGCCAGATGACCTTGACGCGAAAGTCCGCGCGCGAACGCGCGCTGTCCAGTTCGATGGAATCGCCGGCGCGTGCGCCGGCGGGAACGAGATTGACGATGAGCAGCCCCGCGGCAAGCAGGTCGCGACTGCGCTGGCGTGCGCGCACGATCGCGGCCTCAGGGCCACCAGAAATGCCGGACTTCGGCAGTGCCGGGCTCGAGGTTTCCGTCCGGCAACGTCATCCAGACCACGCCTGCCGGCGGCATGCCGCGGCCGGAATCCGAGGCGCCTTCGGTCAGCAGCGCGACCAGGTTTTCGAGTCCCGGGTTGTGACCGACCAGCAGTACCGACGCTGCGTCCGCATGCTCGTCGAGCACGCGCAGCAGCGCTGCCGGCGTCGCCTCGTAGACGCGCGCCTCGCTGCGCAGATCGGTGTAGCCGAGCGCGGCGAGCACGCGCTCGCAGGTCTCGCGCGAACGCGCGGCCGGCGAATAGATCACCCGCTGCGGCGCCGCGGCGTGCTGCTTCAGCCACGCGCCTGCGGCGTCCGCCTCGGCTTCTCCGCGCAGGCTGAGTACGCGCGCCATGTCGTCCTGGCCCGGTATCGCGCTTTCGGCATGGGCATGCCGCAGCAGGATGATTTCGCGGCTGGCCATCGGCGGCTCCTTCCTCGGCTTCGATACGCGATCATGCCCCAATCGCGGTAGCCGCAGTCAAGGAACTTTGGCTCCGGCTCGCCCTGCGAAAACGATCGGCGGGCGGCGGGCCCGCCCGCCCGCCGATCATCGGGGCACTCGGTGGCGCGGCAGGACGCAGGCCCGCCGCTCAGTCGCCGGCGGGATTCGCCTGCGGTGCTTGTTTGTGCATGAAGCGGCCGCGATGCGCGGCGAACTGGTCTGCGCTCAACGTGTCGGCGCCGCCGCCGAGGCGATCGAAACGCCGCATCGCGCCG
>JBIODY010000408.1:0-1997 GCA_044445505.1 Lysobacterales bacterium | reverse complement strand
ATTCGCGATGCGCTGGTGCGCCAGCTCTACCTGCCGGTGCGCTGGACCCAATGCGTACAGGCGCTCGCGGCGGCGGGCGCAATGCGCATTGGCGAATGCGGTCCGGGCAAGGTGCTGACCGGCCTGGTCAAGCGCATCGACCGGACCCTGGACAGCCGTGCGCTCGGCACCTCGGCCGAGTTCGACTCCGCGCTCGCCGACTGGCGCGGTTGACACCGGCACGCATCGCGCACCAGGCGATGTTCGACCTCGAGAGGGCGGCGCCGAACAGCGCGTGGAGCGGGGTGCCGTGTGTCCCCGCTGCTCCTTCCGGACGGACAATTTCGACGGTATCGTTCGCCCAGCCGAATCAGCGCGACCTCACGCTGATCGCTGTTTGGCGCGCGTCGCCGGCAAAAATCGCTGCCGATGTACCGGGTGCGCAGACACGACGAGCGCGGCAGCCGGATGCCCGCTGGCGATTGACCGGACGTGCCGCGCAGCGCGGATTCCGTGTAAGGTTTGCGCCGGATGTCGAAGGGCGTGACGATGGCCAGGATACTCGAAGGTGAAATCGCACTGGTCACCGGCGCGAGCCGCGGCATCGGTGCGGCGATCGCGGACGAACTCGCCGCGCTCGGCGCGAAAGTGATCGGCACCGCGACGACGGATGTCGGCGCGAATGCGATCGGCGAACGGCTCGGCACGCATGGCGGTGTCGGTCGCGCGTTGAACGTGACCGACGGGACCGCGATCGAGGCGCTGATCGATGCAGTAGCGAAGGAGTTCGGCGCGGTCTCGATCCTGGTCAACAACGCCGGCATCACGCGCGACCAGTTGCTGATGCGCATGAAAGATGAGGACTGGCAAGTTGTGCTCGACACCAACCTTAGTTCGGTGTTCCGCACCTCCAAGGCAGTGCTGCGCGGCATGATGAAGGCGCGCAGGGGCCGCATCGTCTCGATCGCTTCGGTGATCGGACTGACCGGCAATCCGGGCCAGGCGAATTACGCGGCGGCGAAGGCCGGCATCATCGCGTTTTCGAAGTCGCTTGCGCGCGAGATCGGCTCGCGCGGTATCACCGTGAATGTGATTGCGCCGGGTTTCATCGACACCGACATGACGCGCGCGTTGCCCGATGAACAGCGCAACGCGCTGCTCGGCCAGATCGCGCTCGGGCGCCTCGGTGCGGCGGATGACATCGCCAAGGCAGTTGCGTTCCTCGCTTCGCCGGCAGCCGGCTACATCACCGGTGAAACCCTGCATGTCAATGGCGGCATGTACATGCCTTAGTCGTTGCGATTCAGTGTGTTGGCCGGTACGCCTGCATCGATTGCGTGGACAGCGGATGGGTGGCGAGGGGCCGGACCTTCCTCTACAATGCCGCGGCTTGCACAAGGGCGCCGCATCCAGGCCGTACCGCGATGCCGGTGCGCCCCACGAATTCCGATCGGAGGGATACAGACACATGAGCACTATCGAAGAGCGGGTCAAGAAGATCGTCATCGAGCAATTGGGCGTGAAGGAAGACGAGGTCACGCCGAACGCGTCATTCGTGGACGATCTCGGTGCCGACTCGCTGGACACCGTCGAGCTGGTGATGGCGCTCGAAGAGGAATTCGAATGCGAGATTCCGGACGAGGAAGCGGAGAAGATCACCACGGTGCAGCAGGCGATCGACTACGTGAAGGCGCACGTCAAGGCGTGATCCGACCTTCCAGGCGTCACACGATGCTGCGCCCATGAGGCGCAGCTTTGCTTTATGAGAAGCGCGGCCGGGAATGGCCGTTTTTCCTGATTCCCGCGATCAGGGACGATCGCAGAATTTCTCGAGTGCGGCCATGGCCGCTGTTTGACTCTGGCGACAGGGACGAACGCAAAGGTAGATCCCCATATCCATGAACAAGCGCCGCGTCGTCGTCACTGGCCTAGGCCTCATCAGCCCCGTTGGCAACGACGGCGCGACGGCGTGGGCGATCATCACCGCCGACAGGAGCGGGATCGGCCCGATCACGCAT
>JBIODY010000407.1:0-2017 GCA_044445505.1 Lysobacterales bacterium | reverse complement strand
GCATTCTCGCCGCGCTCGAATCCAGCCACGCGGTCGCGCAGGCGATCAAGCTCGCGCGCGAGTCGCCGAAGGACAAACTCATACTTTGCAACCTGTCCGGGCGCGGCGACAAGGATGTGCACACGATCGCGGCGCGTGAAGTAATTGCGCTGTGAAGCTGCAATGGACATGGACGCGTTTGGCGCGATTCCAAAAGCTCGTCGTCCCGGCGAACCCCGGGACCCAGTGCCTTGCAGCATGGGAAAAAAAAGGAAACTGGATAGCGGCTTTCGCCGGGACGACGAACGTAATGTTCACTGGTTGCCGATCAAGCCGCGCATGAATCGTATCGATCGGCGTTTCGCCGAACTGAAAATGAAAGGCCGCACCGGCCTGATCCCGTTCGTCACTGCAGGCGATCCGTTGCCGGAGGCGACGGTCGACCTCATGCACGCGCTGGTCGCCGCGGGCGCCGACCTGATCGAACTCGGCGTGCCGTTCTCGGACCCGATGGCCGACGGTCCGGTGATCCAGCACGCGAGCGAACGCGCGCTGGCCAGGGGCGTCGGCCTGAGGCAGATCTTCGCCTGGGTGCGCGAATTCCGCGCCCGCGACGCGGCCACGCCGATCGTGCTGATGGGCTACATGAATCCGGTCGCGATCCATGGCGTCGCGCCGTTCGCGCACGAAGCACTCGACGCCGGCGTCGATGGCGTGCTGCTGGTCGATTGCCCGATCGAGGAAATCGAGGCTGCTGCGCCGCTGCGCGAAGCAGGCTTGCAGCAGATATTCCTGGCCGCACCAACCACGGCGGACGACCGCCTGGCGCGGATCTGCGCCGCGGCGCAGGGTTTTCTATACTACGTCTCTTTCGCCGGCATCACCGGCGCGGATCGGCTCAGCATGGACACCGTGCGCGAGCGTGTCATCGCCATCAAGCGGCAGGCACACACGCCGGTCGCGGTTGGCTTCGGCGTGCGCGATGCGGCGTCGGCTGCGGCCATCGGCGAGTTTGCCGACGCGGTCGTGATCGGCAGTGCGCTGGTGGATCGGCTGGCGGGCGCGAAAGATACCGAAGGTGCCTGCGCGCATGCGCGGGATTTCCTGACTCCAATCCGCGCTGCGCTCGACGCGCATGACGGCTGACACTGAATCCGAATCCACCCCCGAGCCGTCGCCGCCCGCGATGCGGCCGCCGATCGATACGGGAGAGGTCTACGACATGAACTGGTTGCAGAAATTGGTCGGTCCGCGCACGCGCGCAGCCGGCGCGAGCAAGGGCAAGGTGCCCGAAGGCCTGTGGGAGAAGTGCGACGGCTGCGGCGCAGTGCTGTACAAGCCCGAGCTCGAAGCCGCGTTGATGGTATGCCCGAAGTGCGGGCACCACCACGCAATCCGCGCGCGCAAGCGCTTGGCCGCATTCTTCGACGAAGGCAGCATGCAGGAACTGTTCGCGAACCTGGAGCCGACCGATCCGCTGAAGTTCCGCGATTCCAAGAAGTACAAGGACCGCATCGTCGCCGCGCAGAAGCAGACCGGCGAGAAGGATGCTCTGGTTGCAATGCGCGGCACATTGAAGAGTCATCCGCTCGCCGCGGTCGCATTCGAGTTCAGCTACATGGGCGGCTCGATGGGCTCGGTGGTCGGCGAGAAATTCACCCGCGCCGCCGAACTCGCGCTGGCCGAACGCATGCCGCTCGTGTGTTTCTCCGCGACCGGCGGCGCACGCATGCAGGAAGGCCTGTACTCGCTGATGCAGATGGCCAAGACCTCGGCCGCGCTGGCGCGCTTGCGCGAAGCCGGTCTGCCCTACATCAGCGTGCTGACCCACCCGACCACCGGCGGCGTCTCCGCCAGCCTCGGCATGCTCGGCGACATCAACATCGGCGAACCGAAGGCGCTGATCGGCTTCGCCGGCCCGCGCGTGATCGAGCAGACCGTGCGTGAGACGTTGCCGGAAGGCTTCCAGCGTTCGGAGTTCCTGGTCGAGCACGGCGCGATCGACCTGATCGTCGACCGCCGCGAGATGCGCGACAAG
>JBIODY010000406.1:0-2036 GCA_044445505.1 Lysobacterales bacterium | reverse complement strand
ATCGGCTTCACGTTCACGCGTGGCGTGCGCGCCGGCACCGACGCCTTGCTGGCATGGACGCTGTTCACCGGCGGCTTCGCCGCACTCGGCGCGATCGCGGCGGCCGCACATCCGTTGAGCGTGCTCGCCGCCTTCATCGCGGCGCCGTTGAAGCCGTTTCGCCCCGGTGTTCCGGCGTCGGCGATCAGCGCCGGCGTCGAGGCGTGGCTGCGGCGCCCGCGCGTCGCGGACTTCGATACCCTGCGCGACGATGTGGCGCATTGGTCCGGCTGGTGGAAGAATCGCATCGCGCGCACGTTGCTGAACTTCATGTTCGTGACCCTCGGCACGATCGTCGGCGAGTACGCGGCCGGCTTCCACATCATCAAGAACCTGCTCTGACGACGATCGCCAATGAAACTGCCTGGATTCCCGAGCAAACCGCGCTGGCTCTCCAAGGACGCCGCGATGCGCCGCGACGCGGTCGCACATGACAGCGACGCCGAACTGCTGGCGAATCTCGCCCGCCTCGCGCGCGAGGATGGCGACGCGGACGTGCGCATCGCCGCGATGAAACGACTCGCCGATCCGGGTATCGCGCAAGGGCTCAGCGTCGACGACACGGACCCGAACGTGCGAGTGCAGGCGCGCTCGCTATGGCTGGACCTGCTGGCCGGCACGCACGCGACGCCACCGTCGCTGCCCGAGCGCCTGCGCCTGCTGAAGGCGCAGGACGATGGCGAGCTGATCGAACGCATTGCGCGTCGCGCGCACGAGCCCGAACTGCGCCGCGCAGCGCTGGAACGCGTGACGCGCGCCGGCCTGCTGCAGGAACGGGCACTCGAAGACGCGGACGCGGGTATCCGTCTCGGTCTGGTCGAGCGCATCGACGACGAGGCGCAGCTTGCACGCCTTGCCGAGCGCGCGCGCAAATCCGACAAGAACGTCAGCCGGCGCGCGCGTGAACGCATCGAGGCGCTGCGCATCGCGCGCGGCGATGCGGCGACGCTGGAGCAGCGCGCACGGCAGCTGTGCGAACAGCTCGAGCGGCTGTTGCGCGAGCCGCTCCACGCCGAAGCCGAGGCCCGGATCGCCACGCGCTGGTGCGAGATCGAAACCGCGGTGCCGGAGGCCATCCGCGCACGCTACGCAACAGCGCGCGCGATGCTGGCCGCGAGCCGCAACGCTCCATCGCGCGGACCTGCGGAGTCCGGGCCGACGACATCGCTGCCACTCGTGGAGGAAACGCACGCTGCAGCGCCCGTCGATGCCGATGTGGCCGCGACGCTCGCGTCCGGGATCGACACGGTCGCGCCTCTGCTGGCCCAGGCACGCTTCGCGGCCTCGCTCGACGAGGCGAACATCGCCAGGCAACGACAGCGCGAGCAGCAACGCGCGCTGCTTGCGGAACTCGAGCAGGCGATGAGCGAGTTCGACGCGGCGATAGATGCCGGCGCGAGCGCACAGGCGCATGCGGCAAAGACCCGGCTCGACGGATTGCGTCGACGCATCGAAACGCCGTTGCCGCGCCCGCTCGTGCAGCGTCTGGCCGCAGCCGAGCAGCGTCACGCCGGAATCAGCCAATGGCAGCAATGGGCCGACAACCAGCGCCGCCGCCAGCTCTGCGAGGAGATCGAAGGGTTGGCGTCCTCGGGTCTACATCCGGATGCGGTCGCCACGCGGGTGCGCGAAGCGCAGGCGGAATGGGTCCGGTTGGACGCGATCGAAAACCGCAATGCCGCCCGGCCCAACGGCCTCGCACGGCGATTCCATGCCGCGTGCCGTGGTGCGATCGCGCCGACCCAGGCGTACTTCAGGAAACGCCAGGAATTGCGCCAGTCGCATGCGCAGCAGATCGGCAGCGTGCTCGAGCGTGCCGCATTGCCGGAAGACAGCGCGGATTGGCCGGCGATCGCGACGCTGCGCCGCGAAGTCGCCGAGGCCCTGCGTGGGCTCGACGCGATCGCCGGCCAATCCGTGCTGTCTTCCGGCAATGCGGCACGCTCGAGCACGCCGCCGATCTGCTGCGCATGCGACTGGCGCAATTCCTGGCGTTT
>JBIODY010000405.1:0-2036 GCA_044445505.1 Lysobacterales bacterium | reverse complement strand
TCCTCGCGCTCAGCGCGTTCGTCGTGCTGATGATCGGTCTCGGCTCGCTGTATCGCATCGCGACCTTGCGCGGCGGCGGTGCGGTGGTCGCGCGCGAACTCGGCGGCGTGCCGGTGCCGGGCGACACCGGCAACTTCGCGTACCGCCGCCTGCGCAACGTCATCGAGGAGATCGCGATCGCGGCGGGCGTGCCGGTACCGGAGATCTTCGTGCTCGAAGAGGAAGCCGGGATCAATGCATTCGCGTCCGGCTATGCGCCGACCGACGCCGCGGTCACGGTCACCCGCGGTGCGCTCGACAAGCTGACCCGCGAGGAATTGCAGGGCGTGATCGGCCACGAGTTCAGCCATATCCTCAACGGCGATATGCGCCTCAACATCCGCCTGATAGGTGTCGTGTTCGGCATCGTCGTGATTGCGACGATCGGTCGCAAGATCGCGCAGGCGAGCGGGCGCAGCCGCGATCGCGATTCGGGCGGCGCGCTGATGTTCGGCCTCGCCCTGCTTGTCGTCGGCTATCTCGGCGTGATCTTCGCGCGCATGATCAAGGCATCGATCTCGCGCCAGCGCGAATTTCTCGCCGACGCGTCGGCCGTGCAGTTCACCCGGCAGACCGAGGGCATCGCCGGCGCATTGAAGAAGATCGGCGGCCTCGCCGAAGGTTCCAGGCTCGCCAGCAGCGACAAGGAGGAGGTCGCGCACATGCTGTTCGGCGATGGCGTCGGCTATTCCGCGATGTTCGCGACGCATCCGCCGCTTGCCGCGCGCATCCTGCGCCTCGACCCGTCGTTCCGGAACGACGAATTCGCCGCGATCGCGGCTGCCTGGTCGCAACCCGAGCGGATCGGCGAGAGTGCCGGCGATCGTGCCGACGTCTCGATCGCGGGCTTTGCGCCGGTGCTCGGTGCATCGCGCACGAGTGCGCCACGTGCGGGCGAGCTGCCCGCCGCAACGGCCGATCTGCGCCTGTCGCCAAAAATCGTGGTGAGCCAGATCGGCAACCCGGGCCCCGGCGATCGCGCAGCCGCCGGCGCGATCCACGCGACGATCCCAGATCTCCTGCGCGTAGCGGCGGCACGGTCCGATCAGGCGATGGCGCTGGTATTCGCGCTGCTGCTCAATCGGGAAGCCGATGTGCGTGCGCGCCAGCTCGCGTCGATCGGCACCCTTTGCGACAGCGGCACCAGCGAACTCGCATCGGCGTTGTTCGCCGCGCTCGCCGATCTGCATCCGATGCAGCGTCTGCCGCTGGCCGCGCTCGCGTTCCCGGCGTTGCGCCGGCGTCCGCGCGCGCAATTGACGACGTTCATGCGTGTGCTGCGTGAGTTGATCGACGCGGATCAGCGCGTGACGCTGAATGAATATTGCCTCGCAACCCTGCTTCGCGTGCAGGTCGTGGATGCGCTGCATCCCGCGGCGACGCAGACGATCGGCCGCGCGAAGCTGCCGGATACGATCGCTGAATTGAAGGACCTGCTCGCGATCGTCGCGCATTACGGCCACGATGATGCAGCCGGCGCGCGCCGCGCCTACGCACTCGGCCTGAACGAGGTGTTGCCGGATGCCGATATCGCGTATGCGCCGCCCGCAGAGTGGATGCCCGCACTCGATCGTGCCCTGCCCAGACTCGACCTGCTCGCACCGGCCGGCAAGGAGCTGGTGATCCGCGCCTTGACCCGCGCGATCAGCGCGGACGGCCTCGTCAGCGTCGCCGAATCCGAGTTGCTGCGTACCGTCTGCGCGGCCTTGCATTGCCCGCTGCCACCGCTGCTGCAGGCGCTGTGCTGAGTGCCGCTCCGGCCACGCTTCGCCGATCCGTTTCCAGAACGCGCCAGAGCGAGCGAGGATCGCGTCGCGACCGCGCACGTCGCCCGACAATGATCGCGCAGCACGTGCAACGTGCCGCATTGCAGGCCGCAGCGTCGGCCGGTCTCGCGAGCACCGGTTGCACGACTGGATTTCCGGCATGGCAGGATTGCGAATCGCGCCTCGTGACATCTGACCCGTGAACCTGCAGGTATCCTTCAAGCGAGCCAC
>JBIODY010000404.1:0-2051 GCA_044445505.1 Lysobacterales bacterium | reverse complement strand
GGCGAGCGGCAACCGCCGCTGCGGTATGAAACCATGAACCTGCCGGTGGTCATGACGCCCTGGGAATTGCGCGAGCACATCAGTTTCCTGTTCAGCGAAACGCGTGCGCATCCGCAGCTCGAGATGGCGAAGGCGGTTACCGCGCGTTTTCTCGCCGCGTGGTCGGCGCTGTGGGCGGAATTCGGCATCGATCCTTCGGGTTGGCCGGCCTACCGCAAGGCGCTGTCGACCTACGAGCAATGGCTCAGGGCGAATGCGGAATCGCTGCAGCTGATCAATGATTCGCTGCTCCTGAACGCGCTGCGGATCATGATCTTCTCGGTGGCGATTCGCGACCACGCCGTTGCCGATGGCGGCGAATTGCGCCAGACCGCGGCACCCGCGACTCCATCGCCGCCCATGCCGGTGCCCGGACCGCGTGCCGGCGACGGCGACACGCAATTCGACCGTCCTGTGTTCATCATTTCGCCGCCGCGATCCGGTTCGACCCTGCTGTTCGAAACCCTCGCGAATGCACCGGGCGTGTTCACGATCGGTCGCGAGAGCCATGCGCTGATCGAAGGCTTGCCCGGCTTGAGCGTCGTCGATCACCAGTTCGATTCGAACCGGCTCGACGCGAGCGTGGCAACGCCAGCCCTTGCGGAAGGACTGCGCCAGCGTTTTCTTGCCGAGTTGCGCGACCGCAATGGCCAGGTCGTGAACGGGCAATCGGCGCGCCTGCTGGAGAAGACGCCGAAGAACGCATTGCGCGTGCCGTTCCTGGCGAACGTGTTCCCGCAGGCTCACTTCGTCTACCTGCACCGCGAGCCGTGTGAAACCCTGAGCAGCATGATCGAAGCCTGGCAATCGGGGCGCTTCGTCACCTACCCGCAACTGCCTGGCTGGAATGGCCGCCCGCCGTGGTCGTTGTTGCTGGTGCCCGGTTGGCGCGACTTGAACGGGCTGTCGCTTGCGGAAATCGTTGCCGCACAGTGGGAAATCACCACGCGCATGCTGCTCGATGACCTGTCTGCGCTGCCCGCGGAGCGGGTGCATGTCGCGCGTTACGGCGCGCTGTCGGCCGATCCCGCGGCCGAGATTGCGCGCCTGTGCCGCGCGCTCGATTTCGCCTGGGACCTCGCTCTCGATTCGCGCCTCCCGCTGTCGCGCTACACCGTATCGCCGCCGCAGGCGGAAAAGTGGCGCCGGCATGAGCGCGAACTGGCGACGGTGCTGCCGAAGTTGCAGGCGACCATGGAACGCGCGCAGCGCTTCGCCGAGCGCTGATCCGATGGCGCACGCGACCGTTCATCCGCGATATGCATGCCCGGCGTAAGATCGTCCGGCACTCTCGGTCGAGCGTTTGACCAGGCAGCACATCGTTCATCCAGAAGGAGTCAGGCATGGCCGCAAAACCCTTCCTTTCCGACATCAAGACGATCCGCCGGCGCGCGCGCGAGCACATGGTGCGCGGCGCCGTCACCGACAGTTACACGCTCGACCGTGCCACGGTGCTGAAACTGCTCAACGAGGCGTTGGCGACCGAGATCGTCTGCGTCCTGCGCTACAAGGCGCATTACTACCTGGCGTCCGGGATCAATGCGAAAAGCGTCGCCGCGGAATTCCTGGAACACGCGAACGAGGAGCAAACGCACGCGGACCAGATCGCCGAGCGCATCACCCAACTTGACGGGACACCGAACTTCGCGCCGGATGGCCTGTCCGCACGCAGCCATTCCGAGTTCGTCGTGCCCGATGACCTGGCCGCGATGATCGAGGAGAACCTGGTCGCCGAGCGCATCGCGATCGACAGCTATCGCGAGATCATCAATTACATCGGCGACGCCGACACCACGACCAAGCGCATGCTCGAGGGAATCCTCGCGATGGAGGAGGAGCACGCCGAGGACATGAAGACGCTGATGGAGGACTTCGGCAAGAAAGGCGAGCCGGCCAAACCGACCGGCGCAGGCAGGACGAAGAAGCGCAAATAGGAGGACTTCGGCAAGAAAGGCGAGCCGGCCAAACCGACCGGCGCAGGCAGGACGAAGAAGCGCAAATATGGGGTAGGG
>JBIODY010000403.1:0-2097 GCA_044445505.1 Lysobacterales bacterium | reverse complement strand
GAAGGTGCCGAAGTCGGTTGACACTTCCGCCGTTCCTTCCCCTGCGCAGCGGGGGAAGGTGCCGAAGGCGGATGGGGGCGCTTCTGCTTTGTACGGCGGAAAGCGCCTAACCCTCAGCCGCCGGATGGCGGTTTCGACCTTTGCCCGCTACGCAGGGGAGGGACGACGTCCAAGCGAGTCAGCAACTCCGCCGCACGCTCGGCGATCATGATCACCGGCGCATTCGTGTTGCCACCTATCAAGGTCGGCATGATCGAGGCGTCGACGACGCGTAATACTTCGATACCGCGCACGCGCAACTCGCTGTCGACGACGGCGCCTTCGCCGTTGCCCATGCGGCAGCTGCCGACCGGGTGGTAGATCGTCTCGGCCTTGCGGCGGATGAATGCGGCGAGGTCCGCATCGGTCTGCGCATCCGCGCCCGGGAAGATCTCATCGCCTCGATATGCGGCGAACGGTTCCTGGGCGAGGATCTGGCGCGACACGCGAGCCGCCTCGACCATCCGTTTCAGGTCGAAGCCTTCGGCGTCGCCAAGATAATTCGGCTGGATCGACGCGGCCGCAAGCGGATCGGCCGAGCGCAGGCGGATCGAACCGCGGCTGCGCGGACGCAGATTGCAGGCGTGCACGGTGTAGCCGACGCCATCGAGGCGATGCCGGCCGTGGTCGTCGAGCAGCGCCGGCACGAAATGGAACTGCAGGTCGCAGCGCTCGTCGTCGGCGAGGCGCGAGCGCAGGAAACCGCCGGCTTCGGCGATGTTCGAGGTGCCGATGCCGTCGCGCCTGAGCAGGAAGCGCAGCGCGACCGCGAGATCGTTGGTCTTGTCGTAGGTGACGTTCCGCGTTGAGCGCACCAGGGTGCAGATGTCGAGGTGGTCCTGCAGGTTCGCGCCGACGCCGGGCAGTTCCTGCACGACGGCGATGCCATGAGCGCGCAGGTGATCGGCCGGGCCGATGCCGGACAGCATCAGCAGTTGCGGCGAATTGATCGCGCCGCCGGCGAGGATCACGCGCGCCGCCTCGGCGCGTTCGATCCTGCCGCGACGGCGATACTCGACGCCGCTCGCGCGCATGCGATCGAGCAGCACGCGCGTGGTCAGCGCGCCGGTGACCACGTGCAGGTTCGCGCGCGCCAGCGCGGGGCGCAGATACGCGGTTGCCGCCGAACAGCGCGCGCCGTTCCTCTGCGTCACCTGGTAGAAACCGAAACCTTGCTGGACCCCAGCGTTGAAATCGCCATTGCGCGCGAAGCCGGCCATCGCCGCGGCGTCGATGAACGCCTGCGACAGCACGTTGCGATGGCGCAGGTCGGCCACCGCGAGCGGTCCGTCCGCGCCATGGAATTCGTCCGCGCCGTTCGCGTTGCCTTCGGCGCGCCGGAACACCGCCAGCACGTTCGACCAGGCCCAGCGCGGATCGCCGCTCGCGCGCGCCCACTCGTCGTAGTCGGCGGGCGCGCCGCGCGTGTAGCACATCGCGTTGATCGAGCTCGATCCGCCGAGCACCTTGCCGCGCGGCCACCACAGGCGACGGCCGCCGAGATGCGCCTGCGGCTCCGTCGTGTAGTTCCAGTTGACGCGCCGGTTGTTGACGAGTTTCGCCAACCCGGCCGGCATGTGGATGAACGGATGCCAGTCGCGGCCACCGGCCTCGAGCAGCAGCACGCGATGGGCCGGGTCCGCACTGAGCCGGTTCGCGAGCACGCAGCCGGCGGAACCCGCACCGACGATGATGGTGTCGTAGGTCATCGGCTGAGCGTAGGCGGCCGCGCTAGAGCGGTTACTCCAGAATCGCGACCGCATCGCCGACGTGCACTGCGCCGCTGCCGCGCGGAATCAGGTTCTGGCCGAAGGCGACGCCCTCGTCGCTGCGGCGGTAGCCGATCAGCGTACGCAACGGTTCGCCGGACGCATCGAACGCGCCGTGCTCGAAGTCGACCGTGGTGAACACGCAGCGTATGCACGGCTTGACCACGTCGAACTCGATCGCGCCGACGCGGATGCGCTTCCAGCCATCTTCGGCGTGCGGCCCGGTGCCGGCGACGACCAGGTTCGGACGAAAGCGCAGCATCGGCACCGGACTCGCCAGCTTTGCGTT
>JBIODY010000402.1:0-2110 GCA_044445505.1 Lysobacterales bacterium | reverse complement strand
CGAGCGCAACCTCGCGCAGCGCCTCGTCGGAATTGGCCGGATCCATCTGGTAGGTGTACTTGTTGCCTTTGCCGAGATTGCCGGCCGAGCCGACCGCGTCGCGGAACGGCCCGTAGAACGCCGACGCATATTTCGCCGAATAGGCGAGGATGCGCACGTGCACGTGGCCGGCGGCCTCGAGTGCCTGGCGCACCGCGCCGATGCGTCCGTCCATCATGTCCGACGGCGCGACGATGTCGGCGCCGGCCTCGGCATGCGACACCGCCTGCTTCACCAGCGCTTCGACGGTAATGTCGTTGACGACGTAGCCGCTCTCGTCGATCAGGCCGTCCTGGCCATGCGTCGTGAACGGATCGAGCGCGACGTCGGTGATCACGCCGAGTTCCGGGAATTCCTTTTTCAGCGCACGCACCGCGCGTTGGGCCAGGCCATCCGCATTCCAGGCCTCGCGCGCGTCCAGCGATTTCGCCCCGGCCGGCGTGACCGGAAACAGCGCCAGCGCCGGGATCCCGAGTGCCTGCGCCTTCCCGGCGATGCGCAGCAGTTCATCGATCGAGACCCGGTCGACGCCCGGCATCGACGCCACCGCGTCGCGTGCCTCGCGGCCGTCGCGCACGAACACCGGCAGGATCAGATCGGCAGCGGTCAGGTCGGTTTCGCGCATCAGCGCGCGCGAGAAAACGTCGCGGCGCATGCGGCGCAGGCGGGTTTGCGGATACGCCATCGGCTTCGGTGTGAATGCGGAAAGCGCATTGTACGCGCAGCGCCTCGCCCGACCGGGCGGCAAGAGCCGCGCGGTGAGGGCGCGCCGGGCTGTCGCGCTGCAGCACGGAAAACTGTTAAGCAATCGTTAGTCCTGGCTGGGTTATCGTGATGAAGTGGCTTCTCAGCTACAGCCCCCAATCAGCTGTCGAGAATAAGAAAGTGCTTTCACCAATGATCCTGGCCGCGCTCTGCGCGATGGCCCTCCTCGTGGTCGCCTCGGTGCGGCGCATTCCGGAAGGGCATGTCTACACGTTCCGGCGCATGGATGGCCATGTGCGCGTAGTCGGCTCCGGGATGCATATGCTGCTGCCGCTGCTCGAGCGCGTCGCGCACAAGATCAGCCTTGCCGGCGCCACGGTCGCGGTCGAGGACCTGCAGCGCGGGGAACAGCGGTTTCGCGCGGTCGTCTATTTCCAGGTGCTCGATCCGCAACGCGCCGACGTGGTCATCGGGGACATCGAAGGCGTGCTGCGCGTGGCGACGCGCCGCCAGTTCGACTACGCGTTCCTGCCGGACGACACCGACGCGCGCCGACGCTGGCTGAAGCAGTCCCTGAACACCGAATTGCGCGATCGCGGGCTGCTGATCGCGCGGGTCGAACTCGCCGCCCAGGCCTGAAGCAGCTCCGCCTTGCAAAACCGGGCATCCTGCCGCGGTTTACTCGTCGCATCCTGCGACTCGGCCTTCGGCCCGGCTTCGCCGTTCGCGTCCGCTCCGGCGGACGCAGTGCAAACAAACGGTCGCGGCGAAGCCGCGCCACCCTTGTCGCGGCGGCACATCCCTGTGCCGAGCGGTTCAGACCCGCCTGTGGATTTCCGGCGCGCCCGCGCCGATACTGCGCGGCCCGGCATCGCAAGCTTTCCGCCATGGCTGACCGTGATGCGTTGCGGCAGCGCCTCGGCGCAGGCCTTGCAGCGCTCCAGCTCGATCCTGCCGAAACCGCGATCAGGCGGCTGCTCGACTATGTCGAGCTGCTGGCGCGCTGGAACGCGACCTACAACCTGAGCGCGGTGCGCGATCCGCTCGAGATGGTCACGCGGCACCTGCTCGATTCGCTGGCGATCGTCCCGTACGTCCGCGGCGAGACTCTCGCCGACCTCGGCAGCGGCGCTGGCCTGCCGGGTATCGTGCTTGCGATCGTCGCTCCCGAACGCCGGGTGGCGCTGATCGATTCCAACGGCAAGAAGACGCGGTTCCTGCGCGCGGCGGTGCGCGAGCTGGGGCTCGGCAATGTGCGCGTGGTCGAGACCCGCGTCGAGGCAGTCGAGGACACGTTCGACTGCGTCACCGCGCGCGCGTTCGCGAGCATCGAGGACATGCTGGCCTGGGGCGGCCGCCTGCTCGG
>JBIODY010000401.1:0-2145 GCA_044445505.1 Lysobacterales bacterium | reverse complement strand
CGGATCCTGCGCGCAGATCGGCGCCAACGTGCACTTGTCCGGCGGCGTCGGCATCGGCGGCGTGCTGGAGCCGTTGCAGGCGAACCCGACGATCATCGAGGACGACTGCTTCATCGGCGCGCGCTCGGAAATCGTCGAGGGGGTCATCGTGGAAAAAGGCAGTGTGGTCGGCATGGGCGTGTTCCTCGGCCAGTCGACGAAGATCTACGATCGTTCCACCGGCGAAACAAGTTACGGCCGCGTGCCGGCCGGCAGTGTCGTCGTCGCCGGTTCGTTGCCGGCCAGCGACGGCAGCCACAGCCTGTATGCCGCGGTGATCGTCAAGCGCGTCGATGCGAAGACACGTGCGAAGACCGGCATCAACGAGTTGCTGCGCGCTTGACAGGATCACTCGTGGGAGCGGCTTCAGCCGCGATGCTCTTGCGCTGCGCGATGAACACCATCCCCCCTCCCTTGAAGGGGAGAGCTTGAAGATCGCGGCCGAAGCCGCTCCCACATAGGAGCGAAAGGACACCATGGCTACAAGAATCTACGGCCTCGACAAGTGCGATACCTGCAGGAAGGCGCGCAACTGGCTCGACCGCAGGAAGATCGCGTACAAGTTCATCGACTACCGCGCGCAGCCGATTCCCGCCGCGACCCTGAAGGAGTGGGCGCCGGCGCTCGGCGGCTGGGAGAAACTGGTCAATCGCAGCGGCACGACCTGGCGCGGCTTGCCTGCCGCGCGCAAGTCGCCAGGCAGCACGGCCGAGTGGACCCTGCTGGTCAAGGAGTATCCTGCGCTGCTGCGGCGGCCGCTGGTCTTGCTCGGCGATGGCGGCGTGCACCAGGGTTTCGCCGACAAGCTGTTCGCGAAGCTGTTTGCGTAGATGGGCTCGTCGCCCCGGCGAACGCGGGAGTCCAGCGCCTCCACGGACAGCAAAGGCACTGGGTCCCGACGTCCGCCGGGACGACCGGGAATGGTTTTCACCACTTGTGCGTTTCGGGCTGCGCGCCGATGTCTGCCGTCTTCGACCTGACCTGCGAACTGATCCACCGCGCTTCGTTGACGCCGGACGACGCCGGTTGCCAGGCGGTCATCGCCCAGCGTCTCGCGCAGGCGGGATTCACGATCGAGCATCTGCGTTTCGATTCCGTCGACAATCTGTGGGCGACCCACGGCACGGGCGGTCCGGTGCTTGCCCTGCTCGGGCATACCGATGTCGTGCCGAGCGGGCCGGTCGGCGCCTGGGCCAGTCCGCCGTTCGAGCCGACGGTTCGTGACGGACGCCTATACGGCCGCGGCGCCGCGGACATGAAATCCGGCGTCGCCGCAATGGTGGTGGCCGCCGAGCGGTTCGCGCAGGCGCATCCGGCGCATCCGGGCACCCTCGCGGTGTTGCTGACCTCGGACGAGGAGGGCGCGTCGGTGGACGGCGTGCGCCGCGTCGCGATCGAGTTCCGCCGCCGTGGCCAAGCCATCGACTGGTGCCTGGTCGGCGAGCCGTCGTCGAAGCAGCATCTCGGCGACCTGATCCGGGTCGGCCGGCGCGGATCGCTGACCGGGCGCCTGCGCATCACCGGTGTGCAGGGTCATGTCGCGTATCCGGACCTGGCACTCAATCCGATCCACGCGTTTGCGCCGGCGCTCGCGGTGCTTGCTGCGGAACGCTGGGACGAGGGCGACGACGCGTTTCCGCCGACCTCGTTCCAGGTCTCGAATCTCGGCGCCGGCACCGGTGCCGACAATGTGATCCCCGGCGAACTGCGCGCGGTGTTCAACTTCCGCTTCGGCACCGCGAACAGCGCGGAGTCGTTGCAGGGTCGGGTCGAAAAGATCCTGCACGATCACGGCGTGGGTCCGGTTACCGGCGGCAGCAGCCTCGACTGGTGGCTTTCGGGCGATCCGTTCCTGACCCGCGCCGGCACATTGCGCGACGCGGCCCTCGCCGCGATCCGCGAGCACTGCGGCATCGAGCGGCCGGAGCAAAGCACCGGCGGGGGCACTTCGGACGGCCGCTTCATCGCGCCGCTCGGCGCCGAGGTCATCGAAATCGGGCCGGTCAACGCGAGCATCCACAAGGTCGATGAGCATGTCGCGCTGGATGAGCTCGAGCGGCTGCCGGCGCTGTACGGCTCGATCATCGAGAGATTGTTGACCGATCG
>JBIODY010000400.1:0-2162 GCA_044445505.1 Lysobacterales bacterium | reverse complement strand
TATGCACGGCTTGACCACGTCGAACTCGATCGCGCCGACGCGGATGCGCTTCCAGCCATCTTCGGCGTGCGGCCCGGTGCCGGCGACGACCAGGTTCGGACGAAAGCGCAGCATCGGCACCGGACTCGCCAGCTTTGCGTTCAGGACATCGAGCGCGGCCTGCGAGATCAGCAGCAGGGGGAACGCATCGGCGAGACTGACCTCGTCGCCGTCGCGGCCGTACCTGCCGTCGTACTTCGCCTTGACCAGGCGCGTGCACGCCTGATCCATGTGCACCAGCCGGCTCGATACACCGAGAAACGAGCTGAGCCAGGCATGCGCCGCGGCGTCGGCGAGTTGCGGCGCGACCGCGGCGCCCCATACCGCGGTGGCGATGCGGGCGGCGCCCGCTTTCGGCGGCTCGACCAGCAGGCGGGGCATGCCCGGCGCTTCGAGTCGCAGCGACTCGCCATCGGGTTGCGCGCGAATCAGGGTCAGCCGCGGGAGCTGGCGACCGGTGACGAACTTGCCGCTCGCGTCGACGACCATCCAGCGCCGGTCGCGTTCGAGACCGCGCGCGCCGACCGTGGCGACATCGAGCGTCAACGGCGCGCAGGATTTCATCGGGTAGATGTGGATTGCGGACAGGGTCGCGCGCATCGCGCAATCATACCGGCTGCCTGCAGGGGCCGGGCATGCTGCCGCGGCCTTGCGAGCAAGCCGGAGTGGTTCCTCGACCGCTCACCGCCGGCCGACCCGACGCGTTCGCATGCTAGGCTTTCGCGGCTTGTCCGATTGATTCGGAACAAACTGGATTCAATCGGCCGAATCAATCCCCCACCGTTGCCCTTCCCCGCTGACGCAGGGGAGGGAAATCGGAGGCACGCAAAACGCCGCGTGCCGGATCAACCATGGCCTTCCACGTGCCGAAACGCCTCGCCGTCCAGCAGCACGAATGGTTTGCGGTTGGCGTCGCGTTCGCGTACTTCTTCTGCGTGCTGGCCGCGTACTACGTGATCCGTCCGGTGCGCGACCAGCTTTCCGCCGCGGTCGGTTCGACTGCGCTGCCGCTCTTCTACGCGGCGACCTTCGTCGCAACCCTGGCGCTGACGCCGCTGTTCGGTGCACTGGTCGCGCGCTACCGGCGAAGCGTATTCGTGCCGATCGTATATCTGTTCTTCATTGCCGGCATGCTCGCCTTCATCCCGTTGTTCCAGGCCCAGGACGCGATCGGCGCACGCCTGCTCGGCTCGGCGTTCTTCGTCTGGGTCAGTGTGTTCAATCTGTTCGTGGTCGCGGTGTTCTGGAGTTTCATGGCCGACCTGTTCGACGCGGAACAGGCGCATCGGCTGTTTCCGGTGATCGCACTCGGCGGCACGCTCGGCGCGATCGCGGGACCCGCGTTGACCCGCACGCTGAATGCCGCCGTCGGCGTTTCCGGCCTGCTGATCGTTTCCTCGACCCTGCTCGGGCTGGCGATCGGTTGCATCGTCGCGCTTTCGCGCTGGGCGCGCCGCCATCCGGTGATCGGCGACGAGCGGCGCGAAGAACGGATCATCGGCGGCGGCATCCTCGCCGGCGCGATCGAGACGCTGAAGTCTCCGCTGATGCGCCGCCTCGCACTGCTGATGCTGCTCGGCGACGGGGTCGGCACGGTGATCTACGCGCTGCTCGCCGACTACAGCGGAGCGACCTACGCGACGCGCGCAGCGCGCATAAATTTCTCCGCGAATGTCGACTTCTACGCGAACCTGCTGCAGGTCGTGCTGCAGATCGGCGTGACACGCAGCTTGATGGTGCGTTTCGGTCCGGCACCGGCGCTCGCGCTCGACGGTCTGCTGAAGGCGCTGATGCTGGCCGGGCTCGCGCTGTTTGCGGGGCCATGGATCGCCGCGGTCGCGGTGGTCACGCGCGCGAGCGCCTACGGCGTGTTCAAGCCGGCCGCCGATACCCTGTATACGCGAGTCGACGCGCAGACACGCTACAAGACCAAGAACTTCATCGACACCGCGGTGTGGCGCTTCGGCGATCTGGTGGTGACCAGCGGCTTCAACCTGCTGCGCGGATTCGGCGTCCTGCTGCCCGGCTTCGCGGCGCTGACGATGCTCGCTGCCGCGGGTTCGGGATGGATCGGCTGGCATGCGGCGCATTCAAAAGCGCTCGCACCCGAGCGCCGAGTCGCG
>JBIODY010000399.1:0-2164 GCA_044445505.1 Lysobacterales bacterium | reverse complement strand
TACCTTCCGGTGATGAAGGCCTCGGTCCGGCGCTCGCGCGGATTCGTGAACAGCGCGTCGGTGTCGCCGAACTCGACCAGGCGGCCCGCATGCATGAACGCGGTGAAATCGGCCACGCGCGCCGCCTGCTGCATGTTGTGCGTGACCAGCAGCAAGGTGTAACGCGGCGCGAGTTCGCGCAGCAGCTCCTCGAAACGCAGGGTCGCGGCCGGGTCGAGCGCGGACGCAGGCTCGTCGAGCAGCAGGATCTCGGGCTCGACGGCGAGCGCACGCGCGATTACCAGGCGCTGCTGCTGGCCGAGCGACAACGTGAATGCGCTGTCGTCGAGGCGCGCGGCCACCTCGTTCCACAGCGTGGCCGCCTTCAGCGCCGCCTCGATGCGCGCATCGAGTTCGCCACGCTCGCGGATGCCGAGCAGACGCAGGCCATACGCGACATTGTCGTGGATCGACAGCGGAAACGGGTTCGGCTTCTGGAACACCATGCCGACGCGCCGACGCAGATCATGCAGAGCCGTATCTTTCGCATATGCCTCAGTCGCCCCCAGCCTGACGCGTCCGGTGACGCGGCATTCGGGGATTTCGTCGTTGAGGCGGTTGAGGCAGCGCAGCAGGCTCGACTTGCCGCAACCGCTCGGCCCGATCAGGGCGGTGATGCGATGCGCCGGAAGCTCGAGATTCACCGCATCGAGTGCCTGGCGCGCGCCGTACCACAGCGACAGCTCCTCGGTGCGCAACGCGATTTCATGCGCGCCGGACAGCAGCGCGATCGATCCGGACGACGAAGCGGCGGTGGCACTCGACATCGGCGACTCTCAGGTGTCCAGCGCGCGATAGCGATCGCGCAGGCGGTTGCGCAACAGGATCGCCGACAGGTTCAGCACGATCACGATGCCGACCAGCAACGCCGCGCAAGCATACGCGCGCGGCACGCCGCGGATCGCATCGGAGCTCGCCAGTGCCGCATCGTAGATCTCGAAACCCAGATGCATGAACTGGCGCGACGGATGCAGGTACGGAAACGCCTCGTCCACCGGCGGCGCGGAGGTGAGCTTGACCACGCCGACCAGCATCAGCGGCGCGACCGCGCCGGCGCCGCGCGCGATCGCGAGTATCAGTCCTGTCAGCAGCGCCGGGCGCGCCGCCGGCAGCAGCAAACGCCACAGGGTTTCCTCGCGCGTCGCACCGAGCGCGAGCGAGCCTTCCGAGAGCGATGCGGGAATCCGCGCGAGACCCTGTTCGACGCTGACCACGACCACCGGCAAGGTCAGCAATGCCAGGGTCAGTGCCGCCCACAGCAGGCCGCCGCTGCCGAAGGTCGGCACCGGCAGCCGCTCGGCGAACAGCAGGCGGTCGATACCGGCGCCGAAGCCGTGCACGAACAAGCCGAGCCCGAGCACCCCGTACACGATCGAGGGAATCCCGGCCAGCGTGGTGATCGCATGCCGCACCCAGCGCGCGCCGAAACCGCGGCGCCGATGCAGATGCAGCGCGGTCGCCACGCCGAACGGCATCACGATCACGCTCATCAGCAATACCAGGATCAGGGTGCCGAGCAGCGCCGGCAACACGCCGCCGGCGAGATTCGAGGCGACCGGCGCGGTGCCGAGAAAGCGGCCGAGGCGGCCTGCGAAGACGCCCACGCGCGCGAACACACCGGATGCATTGGGACGCACGACTTCGAGAGGGGCGGTCACACCGCCGGCGCTTCGCAGGGCGGCAATGGCAGCGTCCGCACCTGCCGCATCGCGGGCAAACAGCACCCGGCCATCGGCCAGGGTGATCGCAACCGCATCGATCGGCGTGACGATTGCGCGGAGATCGGTGCGTGCCACCCTCTGATAAGCGTCGCCGATGCGTACGGTCTCGCTGGTCCTGATCGCAAGCGCGTCGCGTTCGCTGGCGACAATCTCGCCGAGTAGCACGCGCCCGTCGCGCAACTGGAGTTCGTCGATCGGCGCGGGCCAGAATGGCGCCAGTCCCGCTGCGCAGAGCTGCAGCAGCAGCGCCACGATCGCAGCGATGCAAAGCGCCGCGACGCCGCCGAGCAGCCAGGTACCTGCCGCATCGCGACGTTGCCGCGTCATCGCGCAATCCGGCCGCTGTGCAGGCGCCGGCGCAAGCGCAGACGCAGCGCGTCGGCGAGCGCGTTCAACGCGAGGGT
>JBIODY010000398.1:0-2176 GCA_044445505.1 Lysobacterales bacterium | reverse complement strand
GGTCGGATTCCGCGAGGCGCTGCTCTGGAGCCTTGCCTGGATCGGCTTCGCGCTGGCGTTCAATCTCGGCTTGTGGTGGTGGCTCGACGCGCACGCCGGACGCGCGCTCGCGAACGAGATCGGTCTCGAGTTCCTGACCGGTTACGTGGTCGAGAAGGCGCTCGCGGTCGACAACATTTTCGTGTTCCTGATGGTGTTCAATTCTTTCAGGGTGCCGCACGAACTGCGCCAGCGCGCGCTCATGCTCGGTGTGCTGGGCGCGATCGTGCTGCGTGCGTTGCTGATCCTGATAGGCGCGGCGCTGGTCGCGAAGTTCCACTGGATTCTGTATCTGTTCGGCCTGTTCCTGGTAGTCACCGGCATCCGGATGCTGCTCGCTTCCAGCCAGCAACCGCCGCTCGACAACAATCCGATCCTGCGCTGGATGCGCGCTCGCCTGCCGTTGACCGGCGATTTTCGCGGCAACGCGCTCAGTGTCGTCGAAGCGGGCAAACGCAGCTACACGCCGTTGTTCGTCGTGATGGTGCTGATCGCGGTGACCGATGTGATCTTCGCGGTCGATTCGATCCCGGCGATCTTCGCGGTGACCGAGGATCCGTTCGTGGTGCTGACCTCGAATGTGTTTGCGGTGCTCGGTTTGCGCGCGCTGTTCTTCCTGCTCGCCGGCATGGCCGAGCGCTTCCATCTGCTCAGCTACGGGCTCGCCGCGGTGCTGCTGTTCGTCGGCGCGAAGATGCTGCTCGCCGGCGTATTCAAGATACCGATCGGCTTCGCGCTGATCGGGGTTGCGCTGCTGATCGCGGCATCGATCGTGGCGAGCTTGCTGTGGCCGCGACGTGAGGACGGCCGTGCTTGAGACGCGCCGCGCACCGGCAGCGCGCCGGTTCAGATCAGCGTGTCGAGCGATTCCTGCAGGCCGGACGCGAAGATCGGCGTCGCGCTCGATACGACCCGGTCGCGTCCGGCGCGTTTGGCCGCATACAGCGCGCGGTCCGCTTCGCGCAGCAGATCGGGAAGGTCGCGGGTGCCGCCTCCCAGCGCCGCCACGCCGATCGAGACGCGCAGGTTCAACGCGATTGCGCCGATGACAAGCGACGAGCAGGCGACATGCCGACGCAGCGATTCGGCGATGCCGACGGCGGCGTGCGCGTCGATGCCCGGCAGCAGGACCGCGAATTCCTCGCCGCCGATGCGGCTCAGTACCTGGTCCGGTCGCAGCGATTCGCTCATCAACGCGACCAGGCCGAGCAGGGCTTCGTCGCCGATGTCGTGTCCATGGTCGTCGTTGATGCGCTTGAAATGATCGACATCGATCGCGAGCAGGGCCAGCGGACGGGCATTGCGCTGCGCGTCGTCGATCGCGCTTTCCGCCATGCTGGCCAGGGTGCGGCGGTTGTACACGCCGGTCAGCGGATCGATCATCGCAAGGCGCGCCAGGTCGCCGTTGAGGCGATCGCCGCACATCAGCATGAAACCCACCGTGCCGATCATCGGCAGGATCGCGCTGAACACGAACACGATGCTCGTCATCGCGACACGCACGTCCGGAGCGATCAGCGTGGGGCCGAGGAATTCGACGATGCCGCGCGACACCGCGATGGCCGTGCACGCGAGGAACAGGCCTGCGGTCAGGTAGTCGGCTGGTCGCAGCGCCTTGGGCTGACCCAGGATCGAGCGTGCCACGATGTACTGCAGCGCCGCGATGGGCAACTCGGTAAGCGCCACGCGCCAGCTGGGCTGCGGCCAGATGAAGGTGAAAAGGATCGAGATCAGCGCGACCGAGCCGACCAGCAGCAACGACAGGCCGCGCCGGTGGCGCTGTTTGGTGAACAGGTGCAACGCGCGGCCCATCTCGGCGTAGGCAAGCGCGTACACCGTGTTCAACGCAACCACCACGGCCGCGCCCGGCGGCGATGTCCCGAGCACTGCGATCGCGAACAACGGCAGCGTCTGCAGGAACAGGCCGCCGATCCATACGCGCATGGTGTCGCGCAGGTCGACCGGATAACGCGACGCGGCAAAGGCCAGACTCGCGCCGACGCAGAACGTCAGCAGCGAGGTGATCGTCATGGCGGTGGCGATATCGAAATGCATGCGGCCGCGGCTGGACCTTGCAAAGCCGGTGGGACCGGAAACGCGTCGCAGGGCGGGCCCTGGATCGCCCTGCGCGGACATC
>JBIODY010000397.1:0-2188 GCA_044445505.1 Lysobacterales bacterium | reverse complement strand
TCGCCATGCAGTCGTGGTGGGCGATGTACGACCTGCGGCACTTCACGGACTGGACGTTCTTCGCGTTCTCGGTGCTGATCGCGCAGACCATCGTCGTCTACCTGCTCGCCGCCCTCGTGCTGCCGGATTTCTACGGCGACGCCGCGGTCGATCTGCGCGAGCACTACTACGGGCATCATCGCTGGTTCTTCGCCCTCGTCGTGCTACTGATAGCGATCAGCATCGGCAAGGATCTCGTCATCGATGGCCATCTGACCGATCCGTTGAATCTCGGCTTCCAAGGCGTATTCGCGGCGATGGGCGCGAGCGCCGCCATGAACCGCAACGCGCGTTACCACGAGGCCATCACCGTGCTGGGCGCGATCGGCATCGGCGCCTACATAACGCTGCTGTTCACGCACCTGCGTTGAGCCGATTGCGCAAGCCGGCGGCCCGGATGTTCGCCGCATCGGTGCGGCTTGTGCCCGCGCCGCGCGTCAGGCGCGCTGCAACCGGAGTGCGGTGCATTCCGCTCGTCGTGCCCGCGCTGGCCGCGAGCGCGTGTTGCGCGGCGCCGGGCTCGTGTAGGCTGGCCCCTTTCCTCACGCCGGAGCGCGCCGATGGCTTCCGCATCGCCCAAACTCGCGGTCCTGATCGACGCCGACAACGCACAGCCGGCGGTCGTCGAGGGCCTGCTCGCCGAGATCGCCAAGTACGGCACCGCGACGGTCAAGCGCATCTATGGCGACTGGACCGGGCCGCAGCTCAAGGGCTGGAAGGAGGCCCTGCTCAAATATGCGATCCAGCCGATCCAGCAGTTCCGCTACACGACCGGCAAGAACGCGACCGATTCCGCGCTGATCATCGATGCGATGGATCTGCTCTATGCCGCGAGACTCGATGGCTTCTGCATCGTCTCCAGCGACAGTGATTTCACCCGTCTCGCCGCGCGCGTGCGCGAGGCCGGCCTGGTCGTCTACGGCTTCGGCGAGAAGAAGACCCCGACGCCGTTCGTGTCGGCCTGCGACAAGTTCATCTACACCGAGATCCTGATCGAAAAAGAGGATGCGGACACGAAAGCCGCACCGCGCCCGATCGCCTCGCTGGCCCAGGACAAGCGCCTGGCCACGTTGTTGCGCAATGCGGTCGAGGCCTCGTCGGACGATTCGGGTTGGTCGTTTCTCGGCACCGTCGGCAACAACATCGCCAAGCAGGCGCCGGAGTTCGATCCGCGCAACTACGGTTACCGCAAGCTCAGCGAGCTGGTCGCCGCGAGCGGCTTGTTCGAGATCGAGAACCGCAAGATCGGCGATGGCAGCACGGGCGCGACCTATGTGCGCAGCCGGCGCCGCGGCGCGCGCAAGTCTGCCGCGGGTTGACGCGGGACGCATGCCGCGCTGGATGCAGCTACTTGTCGGCCGCGAAATGCAGGCCGCTGAGGTCCAGATCCCGGCGCGCCTGCTGTTCGCGCATGCGTTCGATCGTTTCGCGCGAGGACGCGTGTGCGCGGCGACGGCCGAACTCCGGCAGCAGCGCACGAATCTGGCCGAGCAGGCTGGATTTCGCCACCGGCACCAGCATCGGCAGCAGCTCGGAGGCGGATGACGCCTGGGTTCCGGGAAGCGCGCTCGAATAGCCGTTGCGCATGCGCACGGCCCACGCTTCGACCTCGCGTTGCGCTTCCTCGCGGGTATCGAACAGCTCGAGCTGACGTTGCGGCAGCGGGCGCTCCCACCAGGTCAGCGCGAACTGGTCCGACCACGGTCCCGAGATGCCGGCGACTGCCTTGCCGTCGAGGTACGCGATCGTGACCAGGCCGTCGTAGCGCGAGCGCCATTCGATCGGGCAGACCGTCGGCGATGGGCCGATGCGGCTGACACGTTGCTGAGAAGCTTCGGTCATCGCCGGCCCGGATGATTGAATGAATTCATTGCCCACGCGGGGGTTAAGCAAGAAGCGCGCCAGTCATTGGCGCCAACGAAGGCGTGCGTTTCCAGCGGGCGCCGCGGCCAAACTGAGAGGTTTTTGGCACTTTTGGCCGAGCATCTTGCTGCCTTGCCCAAGAGCGGGGGTGCCGCCGGCCGCGCGCTGCTAAAGTCGCCGGGTCATTCGCGGAGAAATGTCCTTGTGACTCCACAAGCACTCGCGCCTGCCGCGGTTGCGGTCCTGGTCATGCTGAGCCTGTACTACTGGCGCTTTCGACGCCTGT
>JBIODY010000396.1:0-2199 GCA_044445505.1 Lysobacterales bacterium | reverse complement strand
TCGTCGATTGCGGCGCATTAGGGAGGATCTGAACAATCGCCTTTTGCCGTCATTGCTCGCCGCAGGAGCGGTCTGTAGTCCATTTTTTCGTTTCAACAAGAAGCTGAGATCAAGATGGATCCCGGCCTTCGCCGGGATGACTAGCAATTCAGAGGTTCCTCAGGTTCATGAGCGCGCGTGATTTCGATCTCGTCGTTTTCGGCGCCGGTTCCGGTGGAATCGCGATGGCGATCCGCGCCGCGCGCCACGGCGCCAAGGTCGCGGTGCTCGAACCGGGGCCACTCGGCGGCACCTGCGTCAATGTCGGCTGCGTACCGAAGAAAGCGATGTGGCTCGCCGCCGAGCTCGCCGATGCGCAACAACTCGCGCGCGAAGTCGGCTTCGATGTCACGCCGGGTGCGCTGGACTGGGAAGCGTTCGTGGCACGGCGCAGCAGCTATATCGCGAACATCCATGTCAGTTACCGGCGCCGTTTCGCCGACCTCGGCATCAGCCTGATCTGCGCGCGCGGGCGGCTGCTCGCGCCGAACCGGGTCGCCGCCGGCGCGCACGAGCTCGTTACCGCACACGTTCTGCTCGCAACCGGCGCACGGCCGCAGCGGCTGGCGTTTGCCGGCGGCGACCTCGGCATCGATTCGGATGGCTTCTTCGCGTTGCGTGCGGGTCCGCGCCGGGTCGCGGTGGTCGGCAGCAGCTACATCGCGGTCGAACTCGCCGGCGTGCTGCGTGGGCTCGGCAGCGAAGTGAGCCTGTTCGCGCGCAGCGGACGCCTGCTGCGCGCGTTCGACCGCGAACTTGGCGACGTGCTTGCCGAGGCGATGCGCGGCCAGGGCATCGAGGTCGCGTTCGACCGCGTGCCGGTCGGAATCTCACGCGACGCGAGCGGCTATTCGCTGCGCTTTTCGAACGGCAAAGTCGCCGGCGGGTTCGACGAACTGATCTGGGCGATCGGCCGCATGCCGAACACCGAGGACCTCGCTGCGCAAGCGGCCGGCATCGCGCTCGATGCACAGGGTTTCATCGTGACCGACGAAGCGCAGAACACCACCGCGCCGAACGTATATGCGGTCGGCGACGTGACCGGCCGCCTCGCGCTGACGCCGGTCGCGATTGCCGCCTCGCGGCAGCTTGCCGACCGGGTTTTCGGGGGCAGGGCCGATGCCAAGCTCGACTACGCGAACATCGCCACGGTCGTGTTCTCGCATCCGCCGCTGGCGACCGTTGGCCTGTCCGAGGCGCTTGCGCGTGAACAACATGGCGACGCGGTAAAGGTCTATCGCGCCAGCTTCCGGCCGATGCTGAACGCGCTCGCGCAGCGCGAAACGAAGACCCTGATGAAACTGGTCTGTGTCGGCGCCGACGAGCGCGTCGTCGGCATCCATCTGATCGGCAGCGCCGCCGACGAGATCGTGCAGGGTTTCGCGGTCGCGCTGAAGATGGGTGCGCGCAAGGCAGACCTCGACGCGACCGTCGCGATCCATCCGACCTCGGCCGAGGAACTGGTGCTGATGTAGCGCGAGCGGCCTTTTGGCGCCGCCGCCGGGCAACGGATCGGTCAGTGCCTGCGGGCGCCGTTGCCCGGAGATGACGCATCGCCGCCGGCGAATATCTCGACGTCGAGCGAAAACGTTCGCGCCTCGCCCGGGCGCATCGCACCCACGCCGACGAGTTTGCGGTCGATCTCCTCGCCACGGTCGTTGCGGATCGACAGCACCATCGAATACTCCCAGGCCTCGCCGTCCGCGGGGTGCCGGACCGTACCTTCGACGCGCAGAGCGGATGTAGTCTGCTGCGCGCGCTGCGTCGCGGCGGGATCGAACCGCAGATGATGCTGGCAAGCCGGACAGACGCTCGCGCTTTCGAGGATCGTCGACTTGCAATGCGGACAGGTGCGCGTCGTGCCGGCGCTGCCCGGACGTGGCGGACTCACGATGCGGCGCCGTTCTCCGTACCGTTGCGATGACCCGGCTTCGGCGCGATCTTGTCGTCCCAGCCGAAGTCTGCCTGGCCGCGCATCCGCGATCCGGCAGCGACCGTCAGCGAACCTGCCTTCAGATCCCCGATCAGCACGCCGCCTTGCTGCAGGTCGACCTGCGCCGCGGCTTCGATGTTGCCTTCGAGTTCGCCGGCGACGGTGACGCGCTTCGCGCGCACGCTGCCGTTCAATTTGGCGTCCTTCTCGATGCTCAGGTCGCCTTG
>JBIODY010000395.1:0-2199 GCA_044445505.1 Lysobacterales bacterium | reverse complement strand
CGCAGCCGGCGTCCGTCCGCGCCGTAGGCGACGCAGTTGACGACCATCGGATCGGTGCAGGTCGGGTCGGTTGGGAGTTGGTGCGCGGCGGGGTCCATGCCGCGCATCATGCCGTGGCGGACATGACCGCGGCAATCGCGCTTTTGGTCATCCGGCGCAACCCAATCTTGCCGCGGCTTGTGCTTCCCACCGCGTGGTGATCGCTGAGGCCGTGACGCGGCCCTGCGCCTGCTGCCCGGCGCTCAATGCCGATTCCAGCCTGAATACATCTTGCGCTGCTTGCGCAATGTACATGAGTTGCGGCTGGTTCGTTTCGAAGCAACCCGCTTGGGCGAGGTCGAGTCGATACAGCGCCCAGGCCCAGGCATCGGTGGTCCGAGCCGCCGCCTGCAGATCTGCGATACGCGTATTGAGTGCCCACCAATCGCCGAGGCCGGCGGCGCGTTCGACCCAGGCATCGGCGACGCTCGGGTCGCCGTGAAAGTGGCCACAGGATTCGCGGAAACACATGGCGAGAAAGCTGACGACGTCGGGGTCATCCGCCGCGAGCTGCTCGAGCAGCTCGCGTCCTTCGGCCTGCTCGCCGATGTCGCCGGACCGCATCAGGCGCTCGTCCAGCGCACGTCTTGCGTTCGTGTCGTCGGTCTGCCCGGCCAGCTGGCGCAGGTCCGCGATCGCCGTCGCGTCGTCATCGATATCTTGCGCAGCGGCAAGCTGCATGCCCGCGTCTTCCGGGCGCATGAAGCGGTCCAGCGCCATCAACGCAAAGTCCCAGACCCCTCCGATATCGGCACAACTGACGACGCGTGCGTCAAGGCGATCGCGCCATGCGCTATCGACAGCTCGCAAGAAAGGCTCCCAACCTTCTGGCAATCCGGACGTCAGGCGGTCCACATACTGCGCGTGCCCTGCACCGATGGACGACACTTGTTGTGGTAGATGTTCGCATTCGGTCGCGAGCAGCATCGCGGCCGTTGCCGCCGCGACGTCGCCGTCGTGCGCTCGCTCGGTCAGTGCCGACCACGCGTCGGAGGGTGGTAGCGCAAGGAGGTGCGCGACGACCCTGCCGAACAATTTTTCGTTCTTGGCCGTCACCGCGGTATCGGAACCTGTCATCCAATCGCGGGCGCTGCGGTGCGGGTCGGCAGGGATCATCGCGCGTGTGAGTGCGAATGGGGGTTGAATACCAATCGGCTGCGCACGCGCCGGTGCTTCGACGCGATCCACAGGCGATCGTGCAATGACACGCACGATCGGTGGTGTCGCTTGATGCGGGCGCGAATGGACGAGTACCACACTGCCGACAATCGCTATCAGCAACACCCCCAGGACAAGAGCGCGCCTTCGGCTCATGGCCGATGGGTCACCGATTGCCTAGACGCGCGCTGCAGCGCGATCGCCAGTGCGAGGTGGATCGGCAGGAACAGCACGATCCAGTGCAGGTTCGCCTGTGCGAACCAGGGCAGGATCTTCGAGAACAACGCGAATGCGGCGGCGAGCACGACCAGCCAGGCGATCCAGGGTGTCACGCGGCGCACATGCCAGTGCGTGCGCGCGGCGCCGATCGAGGCCGGCACCAGCAGCAGGCACAGCGGATTCAGCAGCAGCAGATTCTCGTTGCGCCAGGCCGCGCGATGCTCGGTGCCGAGCCACAGGAACAGCAGCACCAGGCCGCCGAGGCCGCAAAACAGTTCGAACAGGGTCGCGAAGGCCGCGAGCGGAATGCGTGTCCCTGCGCGCCGCCGCGGCGCGAGCCAGAGCAACACGGCGGCGAGCACGACGCCCAGGCCGAGAAACGGCCAGCGCAGATCCGGTGGCAAGGCGGGCGGTTCCTCGACTTGACCGATCGCGAGCGTTGTGTCCGCTGCGACCAGCGGCGCAACGCGTCCGTCAGCGGATTTCGTGGTCGCCTGTGCGACGACCGCGCGCAAGGTCGCCGGCACGAAGCCTTCCTGCCAGAAGTCGATGCGCTGGTCCGCGTACGGACCGAGGCCGAGATCGATGCCGAGCATCAGCAGCGGTTGTGGCGCCATCAGGCGCAACGCATCGAGCCGGTACGTGTAGCCGCGCGACCGGCCCTCGCTCTGCGCGTGCAGCAAACCGCCGAGCGCGCGATCGAGCGCATCGCGCACGCGCGTCGAGCAGTTCGCCTCGAAGTAGTCGTAGCGGTATTGTGCGTGTTCGGGCTGCACGTTCCAT
>JBIODY010000394.1:0-2206 GCA_044445505.1 Lysobacterales bacterium | reverse complement strand
GTCAACCACACCCTGAGTCCGGTCCAGGAACGCAATCTCGAGAAGCTCACCGAGTGCCGTGTCGTCGATCGCACCGGCCTGATCCTCGACATCTTCGCGCAGCGCGCGCGCTCCCATGAGGGCAAGCTGCAAGTCGAACTCGCGCAGCTCAAGCACATGTCGACGCGCCTGGTGCGCGGCTGGACCCACCTGGAGCGCCAGCGTGGCGGCGCGATCGGCCTGCGCGGTCCCGGCGAAACCCAGCTCGAACTCGATCGCCGCCTGCTCGGCGAGCGCGTCAAGCAGTTGCAGAAGCGCATGCAGAAGGTCGAGACGCAGCGTGCCACCGCGCGCCGCTCGCGTCAGCGCAATGCGCTGCCGGTGGTCGCTCTCGTCGGCTATACGAACGCCGGCAAGTCGACCCTGTTCAACGCGTTGACCGGTTCCGCGGTCTACGCCGCCGACCAGTTGTTCGCGACCCTCGATCCGACCCTGCGCCGGCTCGACGGCCTGGGCTGCGGGCCGATCCTGCTCGCCGACACCGTCGGTTTCATCCGCGATCTGCCGCACGACCTGGTCGCCGCATTCCGCTCCACCCTGGCCGAAGCGCGCGATGCCGACCTGCTGCTGCATGTCATCGACGCGTCCGACCCGGAACGCGACCGGCACATTGCCGATGTCGAGGAGGTGCTCAAGGAAATCGGCGCCGATGACCTGCCGCAGGTGCTGGTCTACAACAAGATCGATTTGCTCGCTGCCAACGGAGCGGCTGAGGCCGTCGTGCCTGATGGCGAGGATCGAAAAGCGGCCATGCATGGCCACACTTCCGAGTCGGCTGTCGTGCCAGCGGGCGTTTCGCCTCGGCTGGATTACGTCGATGGCGGCGAACTGCCCCGCGCCTGGGTGTCTGCGCTGAGCGGCGCCGGCATGCAGGGCCTGCTGCGCGCGATCGAAGAGCGTCTTGGCGCGGAGCGGGTGCGCACCGAGTTGCATGTGCCGGCGGCTTCGGGGCGATTGCGCGCGCGTCTGCACGCGCAAGGCCTGGTCGCCGGCGAATCGGCCGACGAAGCCGGTTGGCGCATCCGCATCGACGCGCCGCGCGCGCTGGTCGAGCCGCTGTTCGGCTTGCCCGACGGCGACGGCGACTGGCTCAGGACGCAGGTCTGCTGAGGAAAGAATCGCGTGCCCGCATTCGCTTCCGCTGCGAAGCGGGGCAAGCTGCCCGGAGGGCTGACCGCCTTCGGCACCTTCCCCCGCTTCGCGGGGGAAGGAAATCAATCAAGTTTCGAATCTTCAAAATCCCTGAGCGTTCACGGTACTTGCCGGGGCGCTTGCTTGCCGCCGCCGGTGACCCTACCTACAATCCTTCGGCAACCCGTCTCGATGTCGCCTCACGTGCGCCGTTCGGTCAGTGGTTGCCGCGACGATCCCGAAAAACTCCCGGGCAACCCGAATCCTGAGCGTCTGCGCGCGAGCGCCGCGACAGCGAGGTGGCAGCGATGGCATGGAACGAACCCGGTAGCGGCAAGCAGCGCGATCCGTGGAAGGACAATAGCGGCGGCAACGGCCCGGCGCCGGATTTCGATGCGATCGCGCGGCGCGTGCGCGAATTCTTCAACCGCCTGTTCGGCGGCGGTGGAGGCGGCATCGGCATCGCCGTGATAGGCATTCTTCTCGCATGGCTGGTGTTCGACAGTTTTGCGCGCATCAATGCAAGCGAGACCGGAGTGGTCCTTCGCTTCGGACAGTTCTCGCGGCTGATGACTCCCGGCATCAACTTCAAGCTGCCGCGCCCGCTCGAGTCGGTAACCAAGGTCGATGTCGGATCGGTGTTCCAGACTACCGACCAGGTGCGCATGCTGACCAAGGACGAGAACATCGTCATGGTCGATTTCAACGTGCAATACCGGGTCGCCGATCCGCAACAGTTCCTGTTCGGCGTGAAAGATCCGGGCGCGACGCTGGGCCAGGCCGCCGAGAGCGCGGTGCGCACCGTGATCGGCAGCAGCAGCATGGACACGATCCTGTCCGGCCAGCGCACCGAGCTGATGGCCGAAGCCAAGAAACTGCTGCAGGGGACGCTCGATCAGTACAAGACCGGCATTGCGCTGACCGAGCTCAACTTCCAGAACGTGCGCCCGCCGCAGGAAGTAAAGGACGCGTTCGACGACGCGAACCGCGCGTTGCAGGACAAGCAGCGTGCCGAAGAAGAGGCGAAGGCCTATGC
>JBIODY010000393.1:0-2235 GCA_044445505.1 Lysobacterales bacterium | reverse complement strand
GACATCATCTTTCCGTCCACCGCATGCCTGCTGCAGCATCGCCTCGGCGCCAACGGATGCGCCGCGTTCGACGTCAACGCCGCCTGCTCCGGCTTCATGTACGCGCTCGGCATCGCCGATCAGTTCATCCGCGGTGGCCAGATGAAGAAGGCGCTCGTGGTCGGCGCCGAGACGCTGACCCGCATGCTTGACTGGAGCGATCGCTCCACCTGCGTGTTGTTCGGCGATGGCGCCGGCGCGGTCGTGCTGGAAGCTTCGAACGAACCCGGCATCATCGCGACCAGGTTGCACGCGGATGGCGGCTACAAGCACCTGCTGTACAACCCGGTCGGCGTATCCGCCGGGTTCCGCGACGACGAGCCGAACCACGGCATCCGCGTGATGATGACCGGCAACGAGGTGTTCAAGGTCGCGGTGAAGACCCTGGATCGCATCGTCGACGAAACCCTCGAGGCCGCCGGCATGCAGGAGTCCGACATCGACTGGCTGATCCCGCACCAGGCCAACCTGCGCATCATCGAGGCGACCGCGAAGCGCTTGAAGCTGTCGATGGAGCGCGTGATCGTGACCGTCGACCGCCACGGCAACACCTCGTCCGGATCGGTGCCGCTGGCGCTCGACGAAGCGATACGCTCGGGCAAGGTGCAGCGCGGACAGACGCTGTTGCTGGAAGCGTTCGGCGGCGGCTTCACGTGGTCTTCGGCGTTGCTGAAGTACTGATTCGCCGAGCGTGCTCCGTGTCGGGAACAATGCGATTGCGGTGATCACCGCATCGTCGGCACTCATTGCTTGATTGAGGGCTATCTCGTGACGCCATCGCTTGCCTTTGTTTTCCCCGGCCAGGGTTCGCAGTCGCTCGGCATGCTGGCCGAACTCGCCGAGCTGCATGCCGGCGTGCGCGCGACTTTCGTCGAAGCCTCCGACGGCGCAGGTGTCGATCTGTGGGCGCTGTCGCAGGGCGGTCCCGAGGCGATGCTGAATCGCACCGAGTACACGCAGCCGGCGCTGCTCGCGGCCGGTATCGCCGTGTGGCGCGCCTGGCGTGCGGCCGGCGGCGCGATGCCGGTGCAACTGGCCGGGCACAGTCTCGGCGAATATACCGCGCTGGTCGCCGCCGAAGCGATTTCGCTGCACGACGCTGCACATCTGGTGCGCATACGCGGCCAGGTGATGCAGGACGCCGCGCCGGAAGGCATCGGCGCGATGGCTGCCGTGCTCGGCGCGGAGGATGCGCTGGTCGAGGAAGTCTGCCGCGAAGTCTCGGGCGATCATGTGGTCGTGCCGGCGAACTACAACTCGCCTGGCCAGATCGTGATCGGCGGGCACGCGCAGGCGGTCGACGCCGCGCTCGCCAGGCTTGCCGAACGCGGCGTGCGCAAGGCGGTCAAGCTGGCGGTCAGCGTGCCTTCGCATACGCCGCTTATGCGTGAAGCCGCGAACCGCGTCGCCGAGGCGATGGACGCGTATGCCTGGCATGCGCCGAGGATCCGGGTCGTGCAGAACGCCGATGCGCGGGTCCACGACGGCGTCGGCGCGATTCGCGATGCGCTGGTGCGCCAGCTCTACCTGCCGGTGCGCTGGACCCAATGCGTACAGGCGCTCGCGGCGGCGGGCGCAATGCGCATTGGCGAATGCGGTCCGGGCAAGGTGCTGACCGGACTGGTCAAGCGCATCGACCGGACCCTGGACGGCCGTGCGCTCGGCACCTCGGCCGAGTTCGACTCCGCGCTCGCCGACTGGCGCGGTTGACACCGGCGCGCATCGCGCACCCGGCGATGTTCGACCTCGAGAGGGCGGCGCCGAACGGCGCGTGGAGCGGGGTGCCGCGTGTCCCCGCTGCTCCTTCCGGACGGACAATTTCGACGGCATCGTTCGCCCAGCCGAATCAGCGCGACCTCACGCTGATCGCTGTTTGGCGTGCGTCGCCGGCAAAAATCGCTGCCGATGTACCGGGTGCGCAGACACGACGAGCGCGGCAGCCGGATGCCCGCTGCTGCGATTGACCGGACGTGCCGCGCAGCCCGGATTCCGTGTACGGTTCGCGCCCTCGGATGTCGCAGGGCGTGACGATGCCCAGGATACTCGTAGGTGACAACGCACTGGTCACCGGCGCGAGCCGCGGCATCGGTGCGGCGATCGCGGACGAACTCGCCGCGCTCGGCGCGAAAGTGATCGGCACCGCGACGACGGATGTCGGCGCGAATGCGATCGGCGAACGGCTCGGCACGCATGGCG
>JBIODY010000392.1:0-2240 GCA_044445505.1 Lysobacterales bacterium | reverse complement strand
TCGCGAATGGCATACCGAACGCATGCAAATGACGCTGCGCGTAGTCGCGATGGGCGGCAAACAGCGTTTCGTTGTCCTGCGCCGGGTCGTAGTGCATCAGCACCAGGTGGCGAGCGGCGGTCCCGGCATCGCCGGAGCGCAACAGCTCGCGATAAATCGCCAGGCCTGCCTCGACGTCGCCGCGATCGACCAGTGCGGCGGCGCGAATCTCCATCGCCGTGCGATCACCGGGGCGCAGCGCCAGGGTGCGCTCGCACCAGATCAGCGCCTCGCCGGGACGGTTGAGCTGATGCAAGGCCGCGGCGAGCGCAAGCGCCGCCTGGTGATCATGCGGATGACGCTCGGCGCGCGCGCGCAACAGCGCTGCGTGCTGCGACAACGCGCCGGCGGCGACGAATTCCGCGAGCATGTCGGCGAGTCCGGCCATGCTGTCGAGCAGCGCCGGGTACAGCGCATCGGCAAGGGCCGGATCCGGCTGTCCGGCAAGCAGCCGGCAACGCACGAGGGCTCGCCGGATCGTGACCAGCTCGGGCCGTCGCTGCAGCGCGTGCGCGAGGACATCCTGCGCTTCATGGATTTGCCGCGAGGCGAGGAGCGCAAGGCCGAGGCTGATCTGCGCGGACGAGCGATCGGGTTCGAGTGCCAGCGCGGCGCGTGCGGCTGCCGCGGCCTCGCCCGGCCGTTCCAATGCAAGCAGCGCGTCCGCGCGCAGATTCGCGATACCCGCATCGTCAGGGGCAAGCGCAGCGGCGACTTCGAGTTCGGCCAGCGCGCGTTCGCTGTCGCCGGTCTGGTGCAGGAACAGCGCGAGCATGTGCCGAGCGGTCGCGCTTTCCGGCGCTGCGCCGACCAGATCGCGCATCGCGGCCAACGCAGCCGGCATGCGGCCGTCATGGGCGAGGGCAGAGGCAGCGGCGAGGCGCTGGCGAAACGCGGCGTCGATCGATGTGACAGGCACGCGCCTAAATTACCGCAGCGACGGCCAGTGCGATAGCGTATCGCCGCGCGCCTGGCGTCGTTGCTGCCGGCTCGGCGTTCGAGACCTTCGGTGAGGGTCAGATCTGAGGTCGGCCGCGCCGCCGCATTCCCGCGCATGACGCCGGAATCAGACGGCATGCAGGCGCGGTTCGGACCCGCGCGCGTATCCAACCCGCTCATGCTGGCGGACCCCCGCCGCCACGCATGGTGCAGGTTTATGGAGGATGATGGCGTCGCGGGCAATCCTGCGAAAAGGAGTACGAAAGCCCGATTTGATTCGCGTGCTTTTTCCCCGCGCTCGCGTACCGCGGGCGCGGAGTCGAAGGGCCTACTTTCCTGTTTCCCTCCCACCACAGGATCGCCGATGAACAGAACTCAAGCTCTATCAGCGACTATTGTCGTCGTTCTTGCAGGGTGCGCCTCAAGCCCATTCGGTTCCGGCTCGGCTTCAACGCGAACGGAGGTGTGCAAGGCCACCAATGAGCAAGAGATCTCAGCCTTGTTCGAGCGGTGGAATCGCTCGCTGCAGACCGGTGACCCGCACCAAGTTGCCGCCAACTACGCCGAGCACTCCATTCTCCTCCCGACAGTGTCGAACAAGCCGCGCTTCACCGTGGCCGAAAAGGAGGACTACTTCCATCACTTCCTCGAAAACAAGCCGGTCGGAAAGATCGACTCAAGAATGATAGAGATTGGTTGCAACACCGCGGTCGATGCCGGGCTCTACACATTCACCTTCGGCACTACTGGGGCTCAAGTCAAGGCTCGTTACACATACACCTACAAGTGGGACGGGAAGCAATGGTTGATCACGAGTCATCACTCCTCTGCGATGCCAGAGGGAAACTGAGGTGCTGCATGATCCTGCGTGCACGCGGAGCGGCTACGGGGCGGCCGAACTGAAAAACTCGGTATGTCCACGGTTCGACCATCGTCCCGTGCGCGGCCACCTGTCCGGATGCAGCGCATGGCAGCGCTGCGCATGGGTGGCGCGACTATGCCGCGAATTGCAGTCGGGCGAGTTCAGCATACAGTCCGCCGGCTCGCACCAGCTCGGCATGCGTACCCTGGGCGACAATGCGACCGGCATCCATGACCACGATGCGATCGGCGCTCTGCACCGTCGCGAGGCGATGCGCGATGACCAAGGTCGTGCGGCCGGCCTTCAGGCGCTCCAGCGCGTGCTGGATCAGGTGTTCCGATTGCGCATCCAGACTCGAGGTCGCCTCGTCCAGCAGCAGTACCGGCGCATCGCGCAGCAG
>JBIODY010000391.1:0-2244 GCA_044445505.1 Lysobacterales bacterium | reverse complement strand
GGCGCCGCCGTGGCGGATCTCGCGCGCGGCGAGATCGATGGAGTAGTCGCCGATTCGATGGAGGGGCGTGGCGCGCACGATGTCTCCGGCCAGCCGGTTGCCGGACCGGTTGCAATTCTAGTCGCCTCGCCCGTCGGACGTACGGACGGCTCTGCGCGCGGGTCGCCGGCCGGCGTCAATCCATCAGGGCGGCGACATGGGCTGCCGCCGATTCGCGCAATGCGACAAGGCTGTAGCCGCCTTCGAGGCCGGACACCACGCGGCCGCGGGCGTGGCGCTCGGCGAGCTCGACCAGGCGACCCGTGACCCAGGCGTAGTCGTCCGCGACCAGGTTCAGCCTGGCCAGCGGATCCAGTCGATGCGCATCGAAGCCGGCCGAGATCAGCATCAACTGCGGCGCGAATGCGTCGAGTGCCGGCAGCACGATCTGTTCGTACGCATCGCGAAACTCGGCAGAACCGGCACCCGTGGGCAGCGGTACGTTGAGGATATTGCCGGCGCCGGTCTCGCCGCGTGCGCCGCTGCCCGGATACAGCGGCCACTGATGCGAGGATGCATACAGCACACGCGGCTCGTTCCAGAAAATATCCTGGCTGCCGTTGCCGTGATGCACGTCGAAGTCGACGATCGCGACGCGTTCGAGGCCGTGCGCGGCGAGCGCGTGCGCGGCGCCGATCGCGATATTGTTGAACAGGCAGAAACCCATCGCGGCGGATGGCGTTGCGTGATGTCCTGGTGGGCGCACCGCGCAGAAGGCGCGCCGCTGGCGTCCCGCGATCGCCGCATCGACCGCCGCGCAGACTGCGCCGGCCGCGCGCAACGCGGCTTCCGGCGAAGCCGGCGACATCACGGTATCGGCGTCGAGGCGGCGCCAACCCTGGCGCGGCGCATTTTCGAGTATCCCGTCGATCATCGCCGCGTGATGCACGCGCGCGAGTTGTTCGCGCGTCGCACGCGGCGCTTCGATGCGTGCGAGATCGGCGAAGCGCACGCCGGCCAGCGCTTCGAGCACGGCGGCGAGCCGCGTCGGCGACTCCGGATGGGCGGGTCCCGGATCGTGTGCGAGGCAGCTCGGATGCGTGTACAGCGCGACGCTCATCGGATGGTGGTCGCAGCGGACAACAGCGTGTCGAGCGCTGCGCGGGCATCGGCTTCGCCAAGGCGTTGCGCCGCAGCGAGCGTGTCGGCACCCAGCCATCGCGGAAACTCGGTCTCCTCGAGCCGGTGCGCACCGGTTCGCGAATGCACCTCGTGCAGGCGTGCCAGACGACCGGTCTGGAAGGAATCGGCGAGGCGGGCCAGTGCCGGCCACAGCCGCGCGTGCACGAACGTGATCTTGCCATCGGCGAGCCGGCACACCAGCACGTCGGGTGCGTCACGCACCGCACGCGTCGCCGCGAAGATCGCGCGGCTGCGCGGGTGCGTCCACCAGCTGCCGCGCAAGGACTCGCCGGCGACCGCATCGGCCAGCGAAGGAATCGCTCCGCGCCGCGCGGCTTCGAGCACGATCCCGTGGTGTTCGACAAACGCGAGTGCCTGCGCGGGGGTCATCGCCGAAGGTCAACCGATGCTTTGTTCGCGACGTGCGCCGTTCATCGACGCAGGCAGGCGATACCCCAGGCGCACAGGGCGGCAGCGACCAGCAGTCCGAGCCAGGAAGCCGCAGCGGGAATCGTGTACGGACCGAGCTGCACGGCCCAGCCTTGCATGATGCGCAACAGGTGCACTATCGCGACCAGGCCGAAAATGATCGTGCTGATCATCACAAACGTCTGCGTCTTCACGGTGTCGCCTCCGTCGTGGGAAAAACCGCGTTCGTCTCAGTCGCGCTTGCGCCGTTCGTGCTGCCACAGCGTCTCGCCATGTCCGGACGCGCGCGCGAGCACGCGCGCTAGCACGAACAGGAGGTCGGACAGACGGTTGAGATAGTGGATCGCGTCCGGACGCACCGCGTCATGATGCGAGAGCGTGACCGTATCGCGCTCCGCACGCCGGCAGATCGTGCGCGCGAGATGACATTGCGCCGCGGCCATGCCGCCGCCGGGCAGGATGAAATCCTTGAGCGGCGGCAGATCCTCGTTGAATGCATCGAGGGTATGCTCGAGACGATCGATATCGGCTGCGTGCACCATCGCCATGCCGGGGATGCACAGTTCGCCGCCGAGATCGAACAGGTCGTGCTGGACCTGGGTCAACACCTCGCGCACGCGATCGGAAATGTCACCGGCGAGCACGATGCCGATC
>JBIODY010000390.1:0-2265 GCA_044445505.1 Lysobacterales bacterium | reverse complement strand
GTGTTGCACGGCATGTTCAACATCGTGCACCAGCGCGTCAAGCACACAGGTAGCTTGCCAAACAATGCCTTGTGAATGCGAAGAGGAGGTCGAGCCGCGCATTACGCCTCGATCACGCGGGTGTAATGCGTTACGCCGACGCAAATACGGGCGTAACCGCAACGCTGACCTAGCCGGTGCAAGACTGCCGCCTACCGCCCCGGACGAATCTGATTGCGCTCCTGCTGCCGGTCCCACGCGCGCAACTCGTCGCGCAGGTGTGCGATACGCTGGCGGCCGAGCGCGTTGCGGCCTTCGTCGAGGACCTGCGCATCGAGCAGTTCGGCCAGACGTTGTGCGGTCGGCAGCAGCATTTCCCAGGCGTCGAGTGCGGGCAATGGCCCCGGCAGGGTCATGAACAGGGTAACCCCGGGCGAGCGCACGTTGTCGAGCTGGCTCATGTCGAAATTGCCGGGCTTGACCATGTTGGCCATGCTGAACACCGGGCCGTCGACTTTCTTGCCGATGACCAGGCGATGGAAGATGCCCATGTCGCCGAACTCGAGGCCGGCCTTCTCGGCGGCGACGACGATGTCGGCGCCGTCCAGCGTCTCGCCGGCGCGCGCGGCGACATACAGGGTGACGATGCGTTCGATCTGGCGATCCGGCCGCGCACCGACCGTCGATCGCGCCGGCGGCATGCCGCCGCGCGCGTCGGCGTTCGCGCCGAGACGATCCAGTTCGCCACGCGGCGATACGTCGAGCTCGCCCTGCGCCGGTTGCGCCGGCGCGTCGGGATCGCCGAAGGTCGGTTCGACGCGCGCGCTTTCGCCGCCGCGCCGGAAGATGCGGCGCTGGCCCTGCTCCGCCTTGCGCGGCCGGCCGAACAGGTAAATCAGCACCAGCACGATCGCGCCGAGCACGATCAGCGGCACGCCGATCTGGGGATTCCAGTCCATCACGGTCTCCTGGTTGCTTCTGCCAGCGATGCTAGGCCGCACCGGCGAGTTTGGCCGCTTCGGCGAGGTCGACCTGGACCAGCCGCGATACGCCCGGCTCGCGCATGGTAACGCCACAGAGCTGTCGCGCGGCCTCCATCGTCGCCTTGTTGTGGGTGACGAAGATGAATTGCACCTGCGCGCTCATCTCCGAGACCAGCGCGGAGAAGCGGCCGACGTTCGCCTCGTCGAGCGGCGCGTCGACCTCATCGAGCAGGCAGAACGGCGCCGGATTCAGGCGGAAGATCGCGAACACCATCGCGACCGCGGTCAGCGCCTTCTCGCCGCCCGACAGCAGCGAGATGGAACTCACGCGTTTGCCGGGCGGACGCGCCATGATCGTGACGCCGGTCGAAAGCAGATCGTCACCGGTCAGCTCGAGGTGCGCGTGGCCGCCGCCGAACAAGCGCGGGAACAGCTCCTGCACACCGGTGTTGACGCGCTCGAAGGTCTCCCTGAAACGCGCGCGGGTTTCCTTGTCGATCTTGCGGATCGCGCCTTCCAGCGTCTCCAGCGCGGTGTTGAGATCGGTCAGCTGCGCGTCGAGATAGGTCTTGCGCTGTGACTGCTCGTCGTATTCCTGGATCGCGGCAAGATTGACCGGTTCCAGACGACGGATCTTCTGCTCGAGTTCGCCGAGATCGCCCTGCCATCGTGCCGGATCGGCTTCGGCCGGTAGCGCATCGAGCAAGGTCGGCAACTCGAAGCCGGCCGCGGCGATCGCCGTGCTCAGCGCTTGCGCATGCAGGCGATGCTCCTGCTCGCGCAGGCGCAGTTCGGCGACCCGTTCGCGATGCTCGCCGAGCCCCTGCTCGAAGCGATGGCGTTCCTGCTCGAGCCGGCGCAGCTCGGCATCGTGTTCCTGCAGCGCCTGGCGCGCCTCGACCATCTGGCGGTCGACCAGCAGGCGCTGGTTCAGATGGGTCTGGCGCTCGCTCTCGAGGCCGGCGAGCGGATCGTTGCTCGACATCAGCTGGCTCGCGATCTCGCCGCGCCGCGTGTCGAACTGCGCGAGTTGCGCCTGCATGCGCTGCAGCGATTGTTCGAGCGACGCGACCGCGCTGCGCCGCGACTCGATCGACAACGCGATCTGGTGCGCCGCATCGCTAGCCTCGCGCGCGTTCATGCGCGCCTCCTCGCGCGCCTCGAGCAAGGTCCGGCGTTCGCCATCGAGCGCCTGGCGGCGCTGCTCGAGATCGCCCATGTGCCCGACCGCGGTCTCGAGCCGGCCACGCGCCTCGCGCGCCTGCCCGCGATCGGCGTCGAGCCTGGTGTTGACTTCGTCCAG
>JBIODY010000389.1:0-2270 GCA_044445505.1 Lysobacterales bacterium | reverse complement strand
CTTCATCTTCTCGACCAGTTCGCGGCCGCGCCGATCCGCATTCGAACGATGCAGGATAAGACTCAGCGCATCCACGCGGTCGCCGTTGATCAGCACGTCCACGCGCACGAAGGGGCCGGCCTGGAAGCGGTCGAAGTGATAATCCATCGACGCATAACCACGCGACACCGACTTCAACTTGTCGAAGAAGTCCAGCACGACCTCGGCCAGCGGCAGCTCGTAGCTGATCTGCACCTGGGTCGCCAGATAGTTGATCGAACGCTGCACGCCGCGCTTTTCCTCGCACAGCTTGATCACGCTGCCGATATAGTCGGGTGGGGTCAGGATGTTCGCGATGATGACCGGTTCGCGCACCTCCTCGATGTACTGGCTCGCCGGCAGCTTGGCCGGATTGTCGAGCGAGAGGATCCTGCCGTCGGTCAGCAGCACTTCGTAGACCACGGTCGGCGCCGTGGTGATCAGGTCCAGGTCGTATTCGCGTTCGAGCCGCTCCTGCACGATCTCCATGTGCAGCAGGCCGAGAAAGCCGCAACGGAAACCGAACCCCATCGCTTCGGAACTCTCCGGCTCGAAATTGAGCGCCGCGTCGTTGAGCTTGAGTTTCTCCAGCGCCTCGCGCAGCGCCGGATAGTCGTCGGCGACGGTCGGAAACAGGCCGGCGAACACGCGCGACTGCATCTTCTGGAAGCCCGGCAGCGGTGCCGACGCCGGCTTGCCGGCCAGGGTCAGGGTATCGCCGACGGGAGCGCCGTGCACATCCTTGATCGATGCGTTGACCCAGCCGACTTCACCGGCACCGAGACTGGCGCGCGGTGTGCGCTTCGGCGTGAACACACCCACCTGATCGACCTCGTGGGTGCGTCCGGTCGACATCACCAGCAGCTTGTCGCCGGGCTTTATCGCGCCCTGCATGACCCGCACCAGCGACACCACGCCGAGATAGTTGTCGAACCAGGAATCGATGATCAGCGCCTGCAGGCGATCGCTGCCGCGCGGCTTCGGCGGCGGGATGCGCGCGACGATCGCCTCGAGCACGGCCTCGACGTTCTCGCCGGTCTTCGCGCTGATCGCGATCGCATCGTCGGCGTGGATGCCGATGACCGCCTCGATCTCGGCCTTGGCGCGTTCGATGTCCGCAGTCGGCAGGTCGATCTTGTTCAGGACCGGCACGACTTCCAGGCCCATCTCGACTGCGGTGTAGCAGTTGGCGACCGACTGCGCCTCGACGCCCTGCGCGGCATCGACGACCAGCAGCGCACCTTCACACGCGGCCAGCGAGCGGCTGACTTCGTAGCTGAAATCGACGTGGCCCGGGGTGTCGATGAAATTGAGCTGGTAGGTGATGCCGTCGCGCGCCTTGTACGGCAACGACACCGATTGCGCCTTGATCGTGATCCCGCGTTCACGTTCGATCGGGTTCGTATCGAGCACCTGGGCTTCCATCTCGCGCGCGGTCAGGCCTCCGCAGATCTGGATGATGCGGTCCGCGAGCGTGGATTTGCCGTGGTCGATGTGGGCGATGATCGAGAAATTGCGGATATGAAGCATTGGGTCTGCGACGGCCACGGGTTCGTTCGGCACAAGCGCCGAATTATCGCAGAAAGCGCTGCCCGCGGGTTCCCGCAATGCAAACCGGCCGCATTCCATGCACCCATTGACCCCGGAAGCGTGACTTGCGCACGCGGTCAGCCGCGGCACGGCCGCTCGAGCGCGGCGGGCGCGACCGGCCTGGATGGCCGCGGCCGCGCGGACCTCACTTGGACTTCGGCACGGTCAGCGCGATGAACTGGGTCTGCTCGTCGCGACGCACCAGCAGCATCACCGCATCGCCGGGCTTGGCGTCCTTGACCGTCGCGTTGAAATCGGCGACCGATTTCACCGGCTTCCTGCCAACCATCAGGATCACATCGCCAGGCGCGAGCGCGGCGCGCTGAGCGGCGGCGCCGACGACGCGGGCGACCACGACGCCCTCGCCGTTGGCGATATCGAGCTGCTTGCGCTGCTCGGGAGTCAGGTCCTCGACGACGATGCCGAGTGCATTGCCCGCGGCGGCCGGCACCGCGCCGCGCGTGCCGGCGAGCGCTGCTTTGTCGACCGGCAGTTCGCCGATCGTGACCGGCAAGGTCAGAGTCTTGCCGTCGCGCCAGACCGACAGATCCGCCTTGCTGCCCGGCTTGCTGGAACCCACCAGCGGCGGCAGGTCGGCCGAACTGGTGATGTCATGGCCGGCGAAGCCGAGGATCACGTCGCCGACCTGCACGCCGGCCTTG
>JBIODY010000388.1:0-2272 GCA_044445505.1 Lysobacterales bacterium | reverse complement strand
GGTTTCGTTTCCGTCGCCAGCAGCCCATCGGACCTTACATCGCCGATTTCGTCTGCGTCGAAGCGCATCTGATCGTTGAACTGGACGGCAGCCAGCATCTCGATTCATCCGACGATGTGGTTCGTGACGCAGGGCTTCGCGAGGAGGGCTTTTGCATAGTGCGGTTCTGGAATGATGTTGTGCTGCTGCGCACCGACGAGGTGTTGTCGGCGATCCTTTCTGCGCTGGTCTCGGGCGTGGGGTAAAGCATGCCCCCTTCCGGCAGGCCGGAAGGGGGTGCTCCTGATCCATGAGTAACCACATGTCGAATCTCCGCATTGCCCTCGCCCAATTCGATTTCCCGGTCGGCGCGGTTGCGCGCAACGAGCAACGCATCGCGGCGATGATCGCCGAGGCGCGCGACGTGCATCGCGCGGACCTCGTGCTGTTTCCGGAACTCGCGCTCTGTGGCTATCCTCCCGAGGATCTGCTGCTGCGGCCCGGCTTCCTCGCCGCTTGCGAAGCCGCCATGCGTCGCCTCGCGTCCGGCGTGCACGGCATCGTCGCGGTCGTCGGCTGGCCGGAGGCGGCCGGCGCGGTCGTCTACAACGCGGCCAGCGTGCTGCGCGACGGCGCGATCGCGACGACCTGCCGCAAGCGCGAACTGCCCAACTACGCGGTGTTCGACGAGCGGCGCTATTTCGAGACCGAACCCGATGCCGGCGCCTGCGTGTTCGATGTCGCCGGAGTGGCGGTCGGACTGGTCATCTGCGAGGACGTGTGGTTTGCCGAGCCGCTCGCCGATACCGCGAAAGCCGGCGCGCAACTCGTGCTGGTGCCCAATGCCTCGCCGTTCGAGCGCGACAAGCACGCACAGCGCGATGCGTTGCTGGCGGCACGCGTGGCCGAAACCGGCCTTGCAGTCGCATATCTCAACGCCGTCGGCGGCCAGGATACGCTGGTGTTCGATGGCGCTTCGGTGCTCGCCGACGGAGATGGCCACGTGCATCCGGCCGCGCGCGCGTTCGAGGATCACTGGCTGCTCGCGGAGTTCGACGCCGCGACGCGCCGCTTCACGCCGCTCGACTGGCCGAACGATGGCGACGAAAGCCGCGACTCGCTGGCCTGGCGCGCGATCGTGCGCGGCACCCGCGACTACTGCGTCAAGAATGGGTTCGACAAGGTCTGGATCGGCCTGTCCGGCGGCATCGATTCGGCGCTGGTGCTGGCGATCGCCGTCGATGCGCTCGGCGCGGACGCGGTCACCGGCGTGCGTCTGCCGTCGCGCTACACCTCGGAGTTGAGCAACGATCTTGCCGACCGGCAGGCGCGCACGCTCGGCGTAAGAATGATGACGATTCCGATCGAGGCGCCGCTCAAGGGCTTCGTCGAAGCGCTCGCGCCGCTGTTCGCGGATCGCGCGGCCGATGCCGCCGAGGAAAACCTGCAGTCGCGCTGCCGCGGCACGATCCTGATGGCGCTGTCGAACAAGTTCGGCGGCCTCGTGCTGACCACCGGCAACAAGAGCGAGTACGCGGTCGGCTACGCGACGATCTATGGCGACATGTGCGGCGGCTACGCGCCGATCAAGGATCTGTACAAGACCGAAGTGTTCGAACTCGCGCGGTGGCGCAACACCACCGGCGGCGCGCCGGTGATCCCGCCTGCGGTGATCGAGCGCGCGCCATCGGCGGAACTGCGCGACAACCAGACCGACCAGGATTCGCTCCCAGCCTACGACGTGCTCGATGCGATTCTGCTGCGCCACGTGGACCAGGAGCAATCACGCGACGAGATCGTCGCCGCCGGCTTCGATGCGGCGACTGTCGATCAGGTGTTGCGGCTGGTGCGCATCAGCGAATGGAAGCGCCAGCAGTCTGCGCCGGGGCCGAAGATCTCGCGCTGCGCTTTCGGGCGCGAGCGCCGCTATCCGATCACCTCGGGATGGCGCTGATTTCGCTTGGAGGATATGCGACCAAGGCGCATGGTGCGAAGAGCGCCTCTTCCGCCTTCCCTCAGTCGCGGGAGGGCGGCTTCGACCTTCCCCCGCTGCGCAGGAGAAGGAGCATCAAGACGCAGCGACTTGCCGGAGGGTGGCGAACATCAAGGTTGGTAGCGGCGCTGTCCCTTCCCCTGCGTAGCGGGGGAAGGTGCCGCAATGGTGCCGTGCCCAAGACTTTCCTTCCCCTGCGTAGCGGGGGAAGGTGCCCGAAAGGGCGGAAGGGGGCGCTCTTGATTTACCCGCGATTGGTCAGCGGAATCAGCTTCCACCAGTTCGAACGGTAGCTCGGCC
>JBIODY010000387.1:0-2283 GCA_044445505.1 Lysobacterales bacterium | reverse complement strand
TCCGATCGCGATCAGATCGAGATCGCGGAAATGGGTATCGCTGCTTGCGTCGAAATAGTCGTCGCCGATATTGCGCCCACCGACGATCGCCACCGAGTTGTCGACCACGAACGACTTGTTGTGCATGCGGCGGTTGAGCCGATGCGCGTCGAACAGGAATTGCGTGGCCTTCGACAGCAGGGACGGATCCTGGGTGTGGAACGGATTGAACAGCCGGACCTCGATGTTCGGGTGCGCGTCGAGCGCATCCAGCATGTCGATCGTGTCGTTCAGGCTGATGTCGTCAAGCAGGATGCGCACCCGCACGCCGCGGTCCGCGGCCGCCAGCAGGCGCTGCGCGACCAGGCGCCCGGTCGCGTCGTTCCTGTAGATGTAGTACTGCAGGTCGATCGAGTGTTTTGCGTGGTCGGCAAGCGCGATGCGGCTCATCAGCGCATTGGTGCTGCGGGTCAGCAGGCGGAAGCCGGACTTGTCCAGGTGCTGGTCGACCTCGGAGCGGATGTAGCGCGCGCTCGGCGTGTTCGCGGTCGGCGGCAGCGCCTTCGACGGCCGCTTGACGAAATCGGTGCGCAGCGACGAGCACGCAGTCGCAAGACCGAGTATCGCCAACATCGCGGCAACGGCGACACGTCGCAGCATGGTCACTCCTTCTGCACGAAACGGATTTCCCGGCATGCCCGCGCATCGCGATCGGCGAACGCGCGGGCGGGTTCGGCGGCAGAACGGTGCACCCGATGCGCTGAACGGGACGCGACCGTGCCCGGCGCAGGCGGCGGCGCTGTCCCCATGCGGCTGCCCGGCGCATTTGCAGGTGCGATGCAGCGCCTTGCGACGATCGCCGGTGGTGTCGCGTCCCGTTGCACATGCGGCGTTGGGAACTCATGGTTGCGCTCGATCCGGCCCTGGAACAGCCGCTGTTCCTGCAGCTCGCCGGCGCGATCGCCGAGAACATCCGCTGCGGTCGCCTGAAAGGCGGCGAACCGTTGCCGGGGTCGCGCGAGCTCGCCGCGCGGCTGGGCATGAATCGCAACACCGTGGTCGCCGGCTACGCCGAACTGGTCGCCGAGGGCCTGGTCAGCACGCGCATCGGTGGCGGCACGTTCGTCGCCGAGCCCGCGTCGGCGCTGCCCGGACGCATCGAGCGGCCCGACGATGAACCGACCTTCGCGTTGTCGCCGCCGCTGCCCATGCCGCGCGCGCCGCGCGCGCCGGCGCCCGGCACCCTGACCTTGGCCGGCGGCATGCCCGACGCGCGCCTGTTTCCGGCTCGTGCGCTCGCACGCGCATTCCGTCGCGCGATCGAACGGCGCGGTCGCGCGTTGCTGGGCTACGCCGATCCCCGCGGTCACATCCGGCTGCGCAGTGAACTCGCGACCATGCTCGCGCGCACCCGCGGGCTGTTCGCGACGCCGGACAACCTGATGGTAACGCGCAGCATCGAGCAGGCGATCGACCTCGTTGCGCGCACCCTGCTCGGCGTCGGCGACGTCGTCGCGGTCGAGGCGTTCGGCTACCCGCCGGCGTGGAGCGTGCTGAAGCTCGCCGGCGCGCGCCTGGTGCCGATGCCGCTCGACGCCGACGGACTGGATGTCGATGCGCTGGAGGCGTTGCTCGCCGAGCAGCGCGTGCGTGCGGTGTTCCTGACTCCGCATCATCAGTTTCCAACCACGACCGTGATGTCGCAGGCGCGGCGCGCACGCCTTGCCGAACTGGCGACCCGGCATGGTTTCGCGATCATCGAGGACGACTACGACCACGAATTCCATTACGCCGGCAGGCCGATCCTGCCGATCGCCGCCGGCATCGGCCACGCGAATGTGGTCTATATCGGCTCGCTGTCCAATCTGCTCGGGCCCGGCGTCAGCACCGCCTTCGTGACCGCACCGCCGCGCGTGTTCGAGCGTCTGGCTTCCTTGCGCGCGGCCAGCGACGCACGCGGCGACACGGCGATGGAATGCGCGCTCGCCGAGTTGTTCGAGGACGGCGAACTGCTGCGCCACATGCGGCGCATGCGCCAGACCTATGCGACGCGACGCGATGCGCTCGCCACCGCGCTGCAACGCCATCTCGGCAGCGCGTTGACGTTCCGCGTACCGGACGGAGGCATGGCGCTATGGGCGCGTGCGGACGAGGGCATCGACCTCGCCCGCTGGGCGGACGCAGGCGAACGCGAAGGCGTGTTGTTCCGCGGCGCGGGTGCCTACGATTTCTTCCAGCGCGAGCAACCGTTCCTGCGCCTCGGCTTCAGCCATCACGACGCGGCGGAACTCGACTCCGCGGCTC
>JBIODY010000386.1:0-2285 GCA_044445505.1 Lysobacterales bacterium | reverse complement strand
CGGCGTACGTCGGCCTGCTCGGCGGCGACGATCCGGTCGCGCGCCAGTTCTTCGCCAAGCATCTGCTGACCGCGAGCATCATGGCCGCGCCGGCGACCCTGATGCTGGCCAAGATCCTGGTTCCGGAAACGCAGGAACCGCTGACCCGCGGCACGATCAAGCTCGAGGTCGAGCGCACCACAGCGAACGTGATCGACGCCGCCGCGACCGGCGCCGGCGACGGCCTGCGCCTCGCCCTGAATGTCGGTGCGATGCTGCTCGCGTTCATCGCGCTGATCGCGCTGGTGAACGGCCCGATCCAGTGGCTCGGCACGCATGCGTGGAGCGCCGATCCGGCGGCGTCGATCACGGGCGCGTCGATCAATGGCTGGCTGTCGGCCAGCGCCGGCCATCCGGTCGAGCTGTCGCTGCAGACGATATTCGGCTGGGCGCTTGCGCCGGTCGCCTGGCTGATCGGCGTGCCATGGCAGGACGCGACCCTGGTCGGCAGCTTCATCGGCGAGAAGATCGTGATCAACGAATTCGTCGCCTATGTCGACATGTCTGCGCACTTGCCGCAATTGAGCAAGGAGAGCCAGCTGATCGCGACCTATGCGTTGTGCGGTTTCGCGAACTTTTCCTCGATCGCGATCCAGATCGGCGGCATCGGCGGCCTCGCGCCGAACCGGCGCGCCGATCTCGCCCGGCTCGGCCTGCGTGCGGTGCTCGGCGGTTCGATCGCGACGTTCATGACCGCGACGATCGCCGGCGTGCTCGAGCAGCTCTGACGCTCGCAGGCATCCGCCGGATGAACCGGCGCCAGCCGCGAATCGCGCGGTTTCAGCCCGGTTCACCGCCGGCTTTGCATAGTCGATCCGCAGACGCGACGCTTGTCCTGCCGATTGTGGTCGCTGCGCACGGACAGGCGCCTCGTCATCGACGGGCGGAGGATGCCATGCTGTCACGCTGCGCAATCGCGATGCTGATCGGCGTGTTGCCGGGCCTGGCGCACGCCACCGATCGCAAGGACGCCGAACTCGAACTCGCGCAGGCCGCGACCGCGGTGCAGGGCGCGCAGAGCGCGGACGCGCAAACCTATGCAGTTGCCGAAATGGATACCGCGCGCGCGATGCTCGCCGCCGCGCAGGACGCGTTCGACCGCGGCGCATGGACCGACAGTGCGATGAATGCGGAGAAGGCCAAGGTCGATGGCGACCTGGCCGCGGCGCGCAGCCGCCAGCAGCGCGCAGCAGCCGCGACCGCCGAGATCGAAGCCAGCGTGCGCGACCTGCGCGCGAGGATCGGTGTTCGCGAAGGAGATACGCCATGAAACGCATGCGTGACATCGGGTTTGCGTTTGCGTTGGTGCTCACCGGATGCGTCAGCGTGCCGCCCGGGCCGCCGCCGGAAATCGCGCGCCTCGAGAGCGAACTCGCGCGCCTGCACGACGATCCGCGCATCGCGCCGAATGCGGAGCCGGAACTCGGCAATGCCGATGCCGCGGTCGATACGCTCGCCCGCGACGGCCGCCGTCTGGACGAACCGACCTTCCGCCACGGCGTCTACCTCGCCGATCGCCTGATCCAGATCGCCGAAGCGTCCGGGCTTGCCCGCTACGAGGAACGGCGCGGCCAGGATCTCGGCGCCGAACGCGAGCGCCTGCTCGCGCGCGAGCCGCGCCGGCTCGAACGTGCGTACACGCCGGCGAACGGCGTGGCTTACGACAGCCTCGCGGCGATCCAGGCACGCCTCGGTGGCGTCGAGTCGCACCTGAGCGGCGACGGCCTGGTCGTGACATTCGGCGATTTCATGTTCGACAGCGATCGCGAAACGCTGCGCGAACCGGCGCGAAACGCGCTCGACGCACTCGCCGCTGCGCTTCGCGACGAGCCCGCGCGCAATGTATCGATCGACGGTCATGCGGACGCCGGCGGCCGCCGCGCGGCCGATCTCGCCGCGCTGCGCAGCGCAAGCGTGCGCGACTATCTGCTCGGTCAGGGCGTCGATGCGAACCGGCTCGACACCCGTCGCGGCTCGGCCGGCGGCCATGCGACAGGCCCATCGCGCGCGGTCGTCGAGATCGTGGTGCGCTGATCGCGGGTGCCCACGGTGCAATTCGCGACGGCTTGCTAGACTCGCCGCAATCCGTCGCGGATGCCCGATATGCATGACACGCAGGTGGTCGTGGTTGGTTCCTATGTGCAGGATCATGCATGGCTGACCGACCGCTTTCCGCAAGTCGGCGAAACGCGCCGCGCGCTCGGCTTCAACACCGGACCCGGCGGCAAGGGCTTCAACCAGGCGAT
>JBIODY010000385.1:0-2294 GCA_044445505.1 Lysobacterales bacterium | reverse complement strand
TTCCCAATGCGCGGAGATCACCAGGATCGCTTTCGGTCGTATTCCGACCGACGCGGCAATACCGCGCAGATAGGAGGCCATGCCGTCCCACAAATGCGGGGCGTTCGGCGGGGGGTCCATGAAGAAGCACGGGCCGCCGCCGTGAGGTATGTAGAGCGCCGGGAAGCGATGGGGCGAATCATTCATATCGTCGGCTCTATGAGTTTGCGGCTGAAGAGACGGATATATGGCCGAACGCTCGCGCCTGCAAGCCGTAGAACGGCTGTCGCTGGATGGCGACCCCGACAGGATTTGAACCTGTGACCTCGCCCTTAGGAGGGGCGCGCTCTATCCAGCTGAGCTACGGGGCCGTACGAGGCCGATTGTAGCGGCTCGGTGGCGCGTGGCCCATCCATGTACGGGGAGGCACCGATCTTTGGCAGTGGCGCAAGGTGCGGAATGGCCGATGCTAAGATCGCGCGCACCGCTGCGTCCGTTGTCGTCCGCGCGGTTTCCCCTCAGCCGGTTCGCGCATGCTCCACGGAAAGAAAATCGTCGTCGTGATGCCCGCCTATCACGCCGAGAAGACACTCGCGGCCTGCCATGCCGCGATTCCGCACGACATCGTCGATGCGGTGCTGCTGGTCGACGACGCCAGCGACGATGCGACGGTCGCAGTCGCGCAACGGCTCGGCATCCTGACTCACCGGCATCCGGCGAATCGCGGCTATGGCGGCAATCAGAAGACCTGCTATGCGCTCGCGCTCGCCGAGGGCGCCGACATCGTGGTGATGCTGCACCCGGACTATCAGTACGAGCCGAAGTTGATCACCGCGATGGCGGCGATGGTCGCCTCGGACGTCTACGACGTCGTGATCGGCTCGCGCATCCTCGGCAATACCGCGATCGCCGGCGGCATGCCACGCTGGAAGTACTTCGCGAACCGCCTGCTGACCGCGCTGGAGAACCTGCTCGCGGGATCCAAGCTGTCCGAGTTCCATACCGGCTATCGCGCGTTCTCGCGCCGCGTGCTGGAAACGCTGCCGCTGGCTGCGAACTCCGACGACTTCGTGTTCGACAACCAGATGCTGATCCAGGCGCTCGCGTTCGACCAACGGATCGGCGAGATCTCGTGTCCGGCGAAGTATTTTCCGGACGCGAGCGAGATCGATTTCCGCCGCTCCGTGGTCTACGGCTTCGGCGTGCTCGGCACCGCGCTGCTCTACCGCTTGTGGCGCTGGAAGCTGCTGCGTTCCGAGCTGTTTTCGCGCGATCCTGGCTTGCGTTTGCAGCCGGTTGCCGCCGCGGCAAAGGCACCGCGGTCTTGCTGAGGCCGCACGAGCTAGAGCGCGCCCCCTTCCGCATTACGTGCCGCTCCTGCGGCACGCCCTTCGGGCCGGCTTCGCCGTTCGCTTCGGCATCCTGCCTTCGCAGTCGGCGCCTTCCCCCGCTGCGCAGGGGAAGGGACAGCGGACTGCGCGAACGTGGCACTTGGCCATGGCAGTTCGTGATGTTCGCCTCGCTGGCCGTCGGCGTGTTCCTGCGCGGGTACCAGCTCCGCTCGCAGATGCTGGTCGATGATGAATGGCATGCGGTGCGCATGCTGATCCGCGCCGACGCGGTCGGGATCGCCGCGCATTTCGGTCTCGCCGACTATTGCATCCCGCTGACTCTGTACTACCGCTGGCTCTACGACCATGCCGCACTCAGCGAGTGGTCGATGCACCTGCCGCTGCTGGTCAGCGGGATCGCGTTGCTGGTCGTCGCGCCCTGGCTGCTGCGCGCGACATTGTCGCTGCCGACGCGTGCGTTGTGGACGGGACTGCTCGCGATCTCGCCGGCGCTGGTCCTGTACAGCCGCACGGCGCGACCATACGCGCTGCTCGCGCTGCTCGGCGTCGTCGCGCTCGTCGCATTCCGCAACTGGCATGCGCGCAACGGCGACCGGCGCGCTTGGGCAACGGTATATTTACTGGCGGCATTCCTGGCCGGCTGGATGCACCTGCTGTCGCTGGTGTTCACGCTCTGGCCGTTCGCCTACTACGGCGTCGGCGCATTGCGCGACAGCGCACACGCCGAGCGACGCGTGACTGCGCTGTGCTCGCTCGGCGCGATGTTCGCGCTCGGGATAGCCACGCTGATCCCGTTGGCTATCGTGCTGGCGCCGCCGTTGCGCAACGACTGGGCCGCGATGGCCGCCAAGGCCGGCGCGAATAGCGTCACTCTGGAAAGCCTGTATCGCACCCTGCTGATGCAGTTCGGCATCGTGCAGGCGTGGTTGTGCGTCGTGCTGTTCGCGTTGCTGGTGTTCGGCG
>JBIODY010000384.1:0-2307 GCA_044445505.1 Lysobacterales bacterium | reverse complement strand
CGCATCGTCCTGCGCGATGGAACCGAGGTCCGCGTGCTCGGCCGCGACGGGGAGTTCTTCAACTTGCGTTTCGAAACCGCGGAGCCGTTGGAGAAACTGCTGCTGCGCATCGGGCGCATGCCGCTGCCGCCGTACATCGTGCGCGATGCCGACAGCGCCGACTTCGAGCGCTACCAGACCGTGTTCGCCCGCGAGACCGGCGCCGTCGCGGCGCCAACCGCGGGCCTGCATTTCGACGAAGCGCTGTTGCAGCTGTTGCGCGAGCGCGGGATAGATCTCGGCTACGTGACCCTGCATGTCGGCGCAGGCACGTTCCAGCCGGTGCGCGCGGAACGCCTGGAAGACCACACGATGCACCGCGAATGGCTCAACGTCGGAGCGGAACTGGTCGAGAAGATCCGCCGCACGCGCGAACGCGGCGGGCGCGTGGTCGCGGTCGGCACCACCGTCGTGCGCGCGCTGGAGTCCTCGTTGCGCGACGGCGGGATCGCGCCGTTCGCCGGCGAAACGCAGATCTTCATCTTTCCCGGCTATCGCATCAGCAGTGTCGATGCGCTGCTCACGAACTTCCACCTGCCCGAATCGACGCTGCTGATGCTGGTGTCGGCGTTCGCCGGGCGCGAGTTGATGCTCGACGCGTATCGGCATGCGGTCGAGAAGCGCTACCGTTTTTTTTCGTACGGGGATGCGATGCTGATCTGGCCCGGTGGTGCGTGAGCCTCGACACTCCCTATCCTTTGTGCAATCAAAACTGGATTCCGGCTTTCGCCGGAATGACGAGCTGAAGACCGACGTGCCCATGCCAGCAACCACGATGCACTTCGACCTTCTCGCCACCGACGGCGCCGCGCGCCGCGGCCGCTTGACGTTCGCGCGCGGCACGATCGAGACGCCGGCGTTCATGCCGGTCGGCACCTACGGTTCGGTCAAGGCGATGACGCCGCAGAATCTGCTCGATATCGGTGCCGAGATCATCCTCGGCAATACGTTCCACCTGTTCCTGCGTCCGGGACTCGACGTAATCGGCGAGTTCGGCGGCCTGCATCGCTTCATCGGCTGGGACAGACCCATTCTCACCGACTCCGGCGGCTTCCAGGTGTTCAGCCTCGCGCACAAACGCAAGATCAGCGAGGAGGGCGTGACGTTTGCCTCGCCGGTCGATGGATCGAAAGTGTTCCTGTCGCCCGAGGAATCGATGCGCATCCAGCATGGGCTCGATTCGGATATCGCGATGATCTTCGACGAGTGCACGCCGTATCTGATCGGGAACGAGCCGGCGACCGAAACGCAGGCCCGCGAGTCGATGCAGCTTTCCCTGCGCTGGGCGGCGCGTTCGCGGCGGGCGTTCGACGAGCTCGCCAACCCGAACGCGCTGTTCGGCATCGTGCAGGGCGGCGTATATCCGGATCTGCGCAAGCGCTCGGCGGACGCGCTGATCGGGATCGGCTTCGACGGCTACGCGATCGGCGGCCTCGCGGTCGGCGAACCGGAACGCGAGCGCAACGCGACGCTGGAAAGCGTCGAACCGCTGCTGCCGCCGGACAAGCCGCGCTACCTGATGGGCGTCGGCCGCCCCGAGGACATCGTCGAGGCGGTACGCCGCGGCGTCGACATGTTCGACTGCGTGATGCCGACCCGCAACGCACGCAACGCGCATCTGTTCACGCGCCACGGCGTGCTGCGCATCCGCAACGCGAAGTACGAGCGCGACACGCGCCCACTCGACGAGGCCTGCACCTGCTACACCTGCCGTTCGGGTTTCAGCCGCGCCTACCTGCGCCATCTCGACCGTTGCGGCGAGATGCTCGGGCCGCAACTGGCGACGATCCACAACCTGCACTACTACCAGCAGCTGATGGCGGGGCTGCGCGCGGCGATAGGCATGGGGACGCTCGGCGACTTCGTTGCGGCGTTCCACGCACAGCGCGCGATCATTGACTAGGTTGGGGTTCGCAGCCTCACCCCAACCTGCTTCCTGCTGTTCCTTCCCGTGCGCAGCGGGAGCGTGTCGTTGCTCGGGAACCGCGCAGGCTGGCGGAGGGAGAGCGGTTCCTTCCCCTGCGCAGCGGGGGAAGGTGCCGAAGGCGGAAGGGGGCGTTTTTTGCTATCGCCGCGCATCGAGCGGTGCGCGCTTTGGTGTGGCGTGGCATAATCCGCGGCCTTTTAGATCGGCTGGACACCTGCGCCGGTCGTCGTATTTGCTGGAGAAACCATGGATTTTTTCATCGCTAGTGCGCATGCGCAGGCGGCCGCTCCGGGCGCCGCGTCCAACCCGCTGGTCTCGTTCCTGCCGCTGATCATCCTGTT
>JBIODY010000383.1:0-2352 GCA_044445505.1 Lysobacterales bacterium | reverse complement strand
GCGCAGCGCGTGGAGCGTTGCTGGAAGCCGTATCACGACGCGCTGGCCGACGAAATCGCGCGGATGCGCCGCGTGCATGACCGGATCGTGCTGTGGGAAGGCCATTCGATCCGCAGCCGGGTGCCGTTCCTGTTCGCTGGCAGGTTGCCGGACTTCAACCTCGGTACGTCGAACGGTGCAAGCTGTTCGGACGCGCTGCAGCAGCGTCTCGTCGACATGCTCGGCGCACAACGGCAGTACACGCATGTCGTCAACGGACGCTTCAAGGGCGGCTACATCACGCGCCACTATGGACACCCGCAGGACGGCGTCGATGCGGTGCAACTCGAACTCGCGCAACTCAACTACATGGACGAGGATACGTTCGAGTACCTGCCGGAACGCGCACAGGCGACGCAGGCCGTGCTCAGTCGCCTGCTCGAAACCTGTCTGTAGGATGGGCCCGTCGCCCAACGGTGGGCCAAGGCCCACCCTACGCGTTGCCCTTCCGGCGCGGATGCTCCAGCGACGGCAGGAACCATGCGAGCAAACCGATTGCCGGCAGGTACGCGCAGATGCCGTACACCGCTTCGATGCCGATATGGTCGGCGAGCTGGCCGAGCACCGCGGCGCCGATGCCGCCCATGCCGAACGCGAAGCCGAAGAACAGGCCCGCGATCACCCCGGTGCGGCCGGGAACGAGTTCCTGTGCGTAGACGATGATCGCCGAAAACGCGGACGCGAGGATCAGGCCGATCACGATGGTCAGTGCCGTCGTCCACAACAGGTTCGCGTGCGGCAGCAGCAAGGTGAACGGCAGCACGCCGAGGATCGAGCCCCAGATCACGTACTTGCGCCCGATGCGGTCGCCGATCGGTCCGCCGGCCAAAGTGCCGGCAGCCACCGCGCCGAGGAATATGAACAAATGAATCTGCGCACTTTCCGCGGTCAGCGCGAACTTGTGCATCAGGTAGAAGGTGTAATAGCTCGACAGGCTGGCCAGATAGAAATACTTCGAGAAGATCAGCGCACCGAGGATCGCCATCGTCAAGATGATCGTGCGTCTGGGCAGCCGCGCCTCGCGCGCCGTCGCACGCGCGGCACGATGCGCCGGCACGTGTTCGCGATACCAGCCGCCGATCCGGGTCAGCAGGACGATCGCGAGCAGCGCCGCGATCGCGAACCAGGCCACGCTGGCTTGCCCGCGCGGCATCACGATGAATGCGGCGAGCAGTGGCCCGCTCGCCGAGCCGACATTGCCCCCGACCTGGAACACCGATTGTGCGAGTCCGTGCTGGCCACCCGAAGCCATGCGCGCGACGCGCGATGATTCCGGATGGAACACCGACGAACCGGAGCCGATCAGCGCGGCTGCCAGCAGCAGCATCGGAAATGTCGTCGCCTGCGACAGCAGCAGCAGTCCGGACAGGGTGAAGCCCATGCCGATGCTGAGCGAATACGGAAGCGGCCGCTGGTCCGTATAGATGCCGACGAACGGCTGCAACAGCGACGCCGTGATCTGGAACGTCAGCGTGATCAGGCCGATCTGGCCGAAATCGAGCGCAAAATTCGTCTTCAACAGTGGATAGATCGCCGGCAGCAGCGACTGGATCATGTCATTGAGCAGATGGCACACCGAGAGCATCGCGAGGATCGGGAACGCGGTGCGCATCGCCGCTTGCGCGGTCGCATCCGCAGGCTCGGCCGGGGTGACGGGTGCGTCAGCGATCGATGAATGGAGCGACGTGGTTTCGGTCATGCGCGTATTGGACACGTGCGGAGCCTCGGGCCGCAACATGGCGGGCGTCATCCGGCGCGCCTGGTCCGGGCTCCGCGCCGCTCAGCGACGCGGAGATGAGGCGGCGTCGGCGTACCCGACATCTGGCGGTTCATACCACTCGCCGCGGCGACGATCGCGCATCGTCGGCAATCGGCTCGGAGGCAACGACTCCGCGTCCACCGCAATCTCCGGGGGCGGGAAAAGGCGAACGCCGGAGCAGACGTTCGCGGGGCAGTGTGCGCCGAACCCGCCTACACCTCCAGCGAAGCCAGATCCCCCTTCGTCTCCAGCCACTCCTTGCGATCCGATGCACGTTTCTTCGACAGCAGCATGTCCATGACCTTGCTGGTGCCATCGTCCGTTTCGATGGTGAGCTGGACCAGACGGCGCGTGTCCGGGTGGATCGTCGATTCGCGCAGCTGCGACGGATTCATCTCGCCGAGGCCCTTGAAGCGCGTCGTGCTGACCGCGCCCTTGATCTTCTCGCGCTGGATCTTTTCCAGCATCGAATCCCGCTCGGCCTCGTCGAGGCAATAGAACACCTGCTTGCCGACGTCGACGCGGAACAACGGCGGCATCGCGACGAACACGTG
>JBIODY010000382.1:0-2356 GCA_044445505.1 Lysobacterales bacterium | reverse complement strand
TCCTCAGCCAGCGCGGCGGCCAATTCGATGTCGCCGCCCAACACGTAGTCGATCGCAGGGTCCGGGAGCGCCGGCGTTTCCTGCGCGACCGAGGCAATCCGCAAACCGGTCGGCACATCGAGCGCGCCGGCATCGGCTTCAACTTCGCCCAGGATCGCGGCGAACAGGCTGGACTTGCCGCTGCCATTGCGTCCCGCGACGCCGACTTTCCAGCCATCGTGCAGCGCCGCATCGACGCCTTCGAGCAACAGGCGTCCGCCACGGCGCAGCGCGAACGAGCGAAAGGCGATCACGCGTATCGAACACTGACGATTTCGTAGTTTCGCTCGCCCGCCGGCGCATTGAAGCCGAAACTGTCGCCTTCGTTCTTGCCGATCATCGCGCGCGCGATGGGTGAGGAAACCGCGATCAGGTTCTTCTTGATGTCGGCCTCGAGGTCACCGACGATCTGGTAGGTCACGCTGCTGCCATTGTCAGAATCCTCAAGCTCGACCACCGCACCGAACACGACCTTGCCGCCCGCGTTCAAGGTGGCGGGGTCGATGATCTGCGCGGTCGAAAGCCCGGCTTCGATCTGGCCGATGCGGCCCTCGATGAAACCCTGCTGCTCGCGCGCCGCGTGGTATTCGGCGTTCTCCTTGAGGTCGCCATGCGCGCGCGCTTCGGCGATCGCGGCAATGACGCGCGGGCGGGCGACGGATTTCAGTTGTTCCAGTTCCGTGCGCAGGCGTTCGGAGCCGGCTTTGGTCATGGGGGCTCGCTGCATGTGCGGGACTCCTTTGTTGCGGATACGTGTGCTCGCGGGCTTGCGCCCGCGGTCGATTCATGGATGCGACGAATGCGCGGTCAGGCCGCCGCGACCGCGTCACCGGCAGGGGCGGATACATGCTTTTCCAGTTCGGCGTGCAATTCCTGCAGGCTGATCACGCCGCCCTGGTCGCGATAGTCCAGCGAATGCAGCAGCGCGGCCGCACCCGCGACCGTGGTCGAATAGGTAACGTGCTGCTGCAGGGCCGAGCGCCGGATCGAGAACGAGTCGGTAATCGCCTGCCGGCCTTCGGTGGTGTTGACGATGTAGGCAATCTCTCCGTTCTTGATCGCATCGACGATGTGCGGGCGGCCTTCCAGCACCTTGTTGATCCGTTCGCAGGCAACGCCGTGTTCGATCAGGAACTTGCAGGTACCGCCCGTCGCGATCAATGCAAAACCGCGCTTGGCCAGGTCGCGTGCGACTTCCAGCAGGCGCGGCTTGTCGGCGTCGCGCACCGACAGGAACACCTTGCTGCCGGCGGCCGGCGCCGCGATGTGCGCCGCCTCGTGGCCGCGCGCGAAGGCCTCGCCGAAACTCTTGCCCACACCCATCACCTCGCCGGTCGAGCGCATCTCGGGACCGAGGATCGGATCGACGTTCTGGAATTTCAGGAACGGGAAGATGGCTTCCTTCACCGCCCAGTAATGCGGCACGCATTCGCGCGTCGTGCCCTGTTCGGCAAGGCTCTTGCCGGCCATGCAACGCGCCGCGATCTTGGCCAGCGGACGGCCGGTGGCCTTGGACACGAACGGCACGGTACGCGAGGCGCGTGGATTCACTTCCAGGATGTAAACGTCGTCGCCCTGGATCGCGAACTGCGTGTTCATCAATCCGACCACGCCCAACTCGCGCGCCAGCAAGGCCACCTGGCGGCGCAATTCGTCCTGGATTGAAGACGACAACGAATATGGCGGCAGCGAGCACGAAGAATCGCCGGAATGCACGCCTGCTTCTTCGATGTGCTGCATGATGCCGCCGATCAACACCTGGCCATCGGCGTCCGCGATCACGTCCACGTCCACTTCGACCGCGTTGTCGAGGAAGCGGTCCAGCAGCACCGGCGACTTGTCGGACACGCGCACTGCGTCGCGGATGTAGCGCGCGAGTTCCTCGTCGGCGTGCACCACTTCCATCGCGCGGCCACCCAGCACGTAGCTCGGGCGCACGATCAGCGGATAGCCCAGTTCACGCGCCAGCACCATCGCCTCCTCGGCGGTGTGCGCGATGCGATTGGGCGGCTGCTTCAACTGCAGCTTCTCGATCAGCTGCTGGAAACGCTCGCGGTCTTCGGCCAGGTCGATCGAATCCGACGAGGTACCGATGATCGGCACGCCCGCGGCTTCCAGTGCCCGCGCCAGCTTCAGCGGCGTCTGCCCGCCGTACTGCACGATCACGCCGGTGGGTTTTTCCTTGTCCACGATCTCGAGCACGTCTTCCAGCGTCACCGGCTCGAAGTACAGGCGGTCGGACGTGTCGTAATCGGTGGAAACCGTCTCGGGGTTGCAGTTCACCATGATGGTTTCGAAACCATCTTCGCGCAGCGCG
>JBIODY010000381.1:0-2363 GCA_044445505.1 Lysobacterales bacterium | reverse complement strand
TGCTAGCGGGGCGACCCGTGGAGGTTCGAGTCCTCTCCCGGGCACCATCCTGTCTTGAACGAACCCGCCGCGAGGCGGGTTTTTCGTTTACCGGGCTGTCGCATTGCCGGAACTGTCCGCGTGCGTTTTTGCCGTCGCCGCGCGACCGGCACTCATGTTCTCGACATCACGAAACGCACCGCCCGAGCTTTCATCCAATCCTGCAGATCACGCCGGGAGTCCACCACTGCGACAATGTGCACGCTCCGCGCCTCGATCCGGTAAATGATGCGCGAGGGCGATTCGATCAACTCGCGGAAGCGGCGCTCACCGACCCTGCGCAATTCCGGCACGATGCGGCCGCGCGCCGCCAACGTGCGCAACGCGCCCGCGCTACGCTCCAGCGTTTCCATCACGGCGAGCGCGTTCGCGATGCCGTCGCGGGCGACACACACAATCGCGCGCACGTCGTTGGCAAACTCTCCGGTCTGAATTCGGTCCGATCATACCTTTGTCGCAACCGAATCCGGCGGACCCTTGAGTTCCAGCATGTTGCCTTCGGGATCGAAGAGATACAGCGACGGCCCCTCGCCTTCGGCGCCATAACGCGAGCCGTGGTCACCGACCTGCGCAGCGTGCGCGGTCAGGTACGCGCGGATCGCATCGACATCGAAGCCCTCGACGCGCAGGCACAGGTGATCCATGTTGTGTCCTTGCGCACCCGGCGCGGCGCCGCCGATGCGGCCGAGCTTGCCATCGACAGCGACCAGGTCGATCAGCGACTGTCCGGCGCGCAGCTGGACCAGGCCGATCGCGTCCTGGTACCGCTCGATCGTGCAACCGAGCACGTCGCAGTAGAACGCCTGCATCGCCACGGCGTCGCGCACGCGCAGCACCACGTGATCGATCTGGCGCAATCGGAACGGCCGGTCCATTCAGGAAACGGGCTGGGAACGGGAAACGCCATGTTAAAACGGATCGTCGTCGGGCAGACGGGCGGCAGGTTATAATCGCGGCTTGATGCAAGCGGTGGGAGAAGCGGGCGGCCCTGACAGGGCATGTGCCGCTGCCGAAGGCGCAACGCCCGTAATCGCTCAGGCCCCGATACCTCCGCACGCACACAACTCTGGAGAGACCGGCTGCCGCGATCGGCATGAGCCGGCGCCGAAGGGGCAAGAGGCGCGCAAGCGCTTCCAAACTCTCAGGCAAAAGGACAGAGGGGCGCCCCACGTGCGGCTTCGCGCGTGTTGCTCTCATGAGCGTTTCCGGATGCCTCTGCCATGACCAAGAACACCTCGCCGTCACTGCGCGACCTCAGCCTGCTCGAATTGGAGCACCATTCCGCGTTCGTCGAACGCCACATCGGCCCGAACGACGCCGAGATCGCGCAGATGCTGCGCACGATCGGCCACCCTTCGCTCGACGCGATGACCGACGCGATCGTGCCCGGCAAGATCAAGTCGCCCGCACCGCTCGCATTGCCGGAAGCGCTCACCGAAGTCGACGCGCTGGCGAAGCTCCGCGCGATCGCGGACAGGAACGAAGTCTTCCGCAGCTTCATCGGCCAGGGCTATTACGGCACACACACGCCGAACGTCATCCTGCGCAACATCCTCGAGAACCCGGCGTGGTACACCGCGTACACGCCGTACCAGGCGGAGATCTCGCAGGGCCGCATGGAAGCGCTGATCAACTTCCAGACCATGGTCGCCGACCTCACCGGCATGCAGATCGCGAATGCGTCACTGCTCGACGAGGCGACTGCGGCGGCCGAGGCGATGACCCTGGCCAAGCGTTCGGCGAAGTCGAAATCGAACCTGTTCTTCGTCTCCAGCGGCGTGCATCCGCAGACCCTCGAAGTCATCCGCACGCGAGCCGAGACGCTCGGCATCGATCTGCATGTCGGCGAAGATGCGCAAGCCGCGGACATCGACAGCTACGGCGTCCTGCTGCAATACCCCGACACCTTCGGCCGCGCGTACGACTATGCCGCCGTCGCTGCCGCCGTGCATGCGCGGGGTGGCCTCGTCTCCGTCGCGACCGATCTGCTAGCGCTGACCTTGCTCAAGGCACCGGGCGAATGGGGCGCCGACATCGCCATCGGCAACAGCCAGCGTTTCGGCGTGCCGTTCGGTTTCGGCGGTCCGCACGCCGGATTCATGGCGTGCCGCGACGCGTACAAGCGCTCGATGCCGGGCCGGCTGATCGGCGTCTCGATCGATGCCGAAGGCAAGCCGGCGTATCGCCTCACCCTGCAGACGCGCGAACAGCACATCCGCCGCGAGAAGGCGACCTCGAACATCTGTACCGCGCAGGTGCTGCTCGCGGTGCTGGCGAGCATGTATGCGGTCTACCACGGCCCCGAAGGCCTGATCCGCATCGCG
>JBIODY010000380.1:0-2370 GCA_044445505.1 Lysobacterales bacterium | reverse complement strand
CTGGCGCAACCACAGTGCGGCGAAGCCACCCAGCACGCAGAGCACGGTCAATAGCGCGTCCAGCCCGAAATTGCGTGGCACCACGATGAAATAGTCGGGCTCGGCCTTGGCGATGCGCAGGCGCGAACCCGGGATCGGCTCACCAAGGTCGCCGATCGAATTGCCGCTGCCGGCACCGACGCCGGCGATGATCAGATCGCCGCGCCCATCGCCCTGGCGCAGATCGAGCCGTACGTCGCTGCTGTCCGCGGCACGGAAGATCTTCAGGATCGGTTCGAACGGCAGTTCGACCACCGCGAACGCGACCGTGTCGCCATCGACGTGCGCCGGCAAGGCGAGCATCAGCTGCTTGCCATGCTCCTTCTCGATGCGCATTTCGGCGAGCGGGCGCTGCGGATTCACCTTCGCCTGCATCAGCGCCGCCGCCTTCGCATAACCGAGCTTGCCGAGATCCCCGGACAACACTTCATCAAGGTTCGGACTGAAGAATTCCGCATCGGTCGCGTCGGCGAGCTGCGCCTTCAGCGCCACCCTGGCCGCTTCGCGGCCCGTCGCGCCGCCCTCACGCAACGCCTGCTGCACGCCCTCGGTGGCGAGCGCGGCTTGAGCGCGTTGCTGGCTACGTGCGATCTCGGCGGCGATCGCGGAAATCCTGCCCGCGCGCAGCGCGTCGGCCTGCTCAATGCCGTTCTCGGTATGCCAGACCAGCGAACTCTGCCAGGCGAGGAAAGCGCCACCTGCAAGCAGAAACGTCGCCAACGCCAGCGGCACCCAGACGCGCAGGTCCGGAGCGAAGCGTGCCAGCACGACACGCACCGGCGAGGGTGCGCGTACTTTCGGTTTCTTGCCGGCCGCTTCAGCCATTGCGTCCTCGTTACCCGAAAAAGCCGCACCGTCCGCGCCGCATCGCGTCCGCACCCGCCGGCGTGATGCAAGGATGCATCCGGGGCTGACCTCTCACTGCGTCAGTGCCGCCCGGAACTGCCGAAACCACCACCGCCGCGCGCGGTCGGCGCGAAGTCCTCGACCACCTCGAACATCGCGCGCACGATCGGCACGATCACCAATTGTGCGATGCGTTCCCCGGGCACGATGGTAAAGGCCGTATCGGAACGGTTCCAGCACGAAATCATCAGCGGGCCCTGGTAGTCCGCATCGATCAATCCAACCAGATTGCCGAGCACAATACCGTGTTTGTGGCCGAGTCCCGAGCGTGGCAGCACGATCGCGCACAGATTCGGATCATCGATGTGGATCGCGATGCCGCTCGGGATCAGCGCGCTGGCGCCGGCTTCCAGGATCAGCGCTGCATCGAGCATCGCGCGCAGGTCGACGCCGGCTGCGGCGGCGCTCGCCGGCGCCGGCAATGGAAACTCGCGACCCAGGCGCGCATCGAGCACCTTCAGCGCGATCTTCGTCTGCGCGCTCATCGTCATGCCTGCGCTCCACGCTGGCGCGCGATCCGCGCGACCAGCCGGCGCGCGAGTTCGCGCTTGTCCGCGCGCGGCAATTCCTCGCGACCTCCGTCGGGCCAGAGCAGCAACAGCGCGTTGTCGTCGCGCTCGAAGCCGAGGCCGGCACCGACCTGGTTCGCCGCGATCAGATCGAGCTGCTTGCGTTCGAGCTTGGCGCGCGCATGCGCCTCGACGTTTTCGGTCTCGGCCGCGAAGCCGACCAGAAACGGCCGCGCCGGCAACCCGGCGACTTCGGCGAGGATGTCCGGGTTCTGCACCAGTACCAGCTCGAGCGCAGCATCGCCGCTCTTCTTGAGTTTCTGCGCGGCGACGGCCTGCGGCCGATAGTCGCCGACCGCGGCCGCGGAGACGAATACGTCGCTCTGCGCGGCGCGCGCCAACACCGCGGCGCGCATTTCACGTGCGCTGCGTACGTCGATTCGCGTCACATCGCGCGGCGTTGCCAGCGCGACCGGTCCGGCGACCAGGGTCACCGCGGCACCGGCCTGCATGGCGGCTTCGGCGATCGCGAAGCCCATACGCCCGGAACTGCGGTTGCCGATGAAACGGACCGGATCGATGTCTTCGTAGGTCGGCCCGGCGCTGACCAGGAAGCGCAGGCCGGCGAGTTCGCGCGGACCGCGCGCCGCGGCGAGCTCGGCGATCAGACGGCCCGGCTCGAGCAGGCGTCCGGCGCCGAATTCACCGCAGGCCTGACTGCCGGAACCGGGGCCGAATATGCGCACGCCGCGTTCGCGCAGCACCGCAAGGTTGGCCTGGGTCGCGGCGTGCGCCCCCATCTGCTGGTTCATCGCCGGCGCGACGGATACCGTCGCCGCGGTGGCGAGGCAGAGCGTCGTCAGCAGATCGTCGGCAGCCCCCTGCGCGAGGCGCGCGATCAGGTCGGCCGAAGCCG
>JBIODY010000379.1:0-2406 GCA_044445505.1 Lysobacterales bacterium | reverse complement strand
GTGCATGGCCGACTCGCCCCGCGCGAACTCGCCGAAAGGATCCTCGCCGATCGCCTCGACGTGCGCATGCAGCTGCAGCTGCACAAGCTGTTGTGGGGCGAGGAGCCGGGGCATTGAGGGAGCGAGGGGTGAGCGGAGAGCGGAGAGACCAAGTCGTCGTTCCGGCGCACGCCGGGACCCGGCGTCTTTCTTCGGAAGCCGCAGTCACCGGATCCCGGCGTGCGCCGGGATGACGATTTGATTTTTCCTGCAGCCTTTTCTGCCTGCCGTCATCAGGTGCCATGCCCGAACAATCTTCCCAATCCGCCGTCGTTCTCGTCTCCGGCGGCATGGACTCCGCCGTCACCCTCGCGCTCGCACGCGAGCGCGGCTTCGTCTGCCATGCGCTGAGCGTCGATTACGGGCAGCGCCATTACTCGGAATTGGAAGCCGCGCGCTGTGTCGCACACGCACTGGGTGCGCGCGAGCACAAGACCGTGCATGTCGACCTGCGCAGCATCGGCGGCTCGGCGCTGACCGCCGATATCGACGTTCCGGAGGATGGCGGCAGCGGCATCCCGGTGACCTACGTGCCGGCACGCAACACGATCATGCTGTCCATCGCGCTCGGCTGGGCCGAGGTGCTCGGCGCGCAGGATATTTTCTGCGGCGTCAACGCCGTGGACTATTCGGGGTATCCCGATTGCCGACCCGCGTTCGTCGCCGCGTTCGAACGTCTTGCGAATCTCGCCACCAGGGCCGGCGTCGAAGGGGCTGCGTTGCGCGTGCACGCGCCGCTGATGAACTTCGGCAAGGCCGATATCGTGCGCGAAGGTCAGCGCCTGGGCATCGATTTTGCGGCGACCGTATCCTGCTACCAGGCCAACGTCGAAGGTCGCGCTTGCGGTCACTGCGACGCCTGCCGCCTGCGCGCCGACGGCTTCGCGGCCGCCGGCGTGGCCGACCCGACGCGCTACCGCTGAGGCGCCGATCCCGCTAAACTTCGCGCCCCCCGCGCGTAGTGGGGGTTCCGTCGAAAAGCGGCGACTGCGACAGGTGTCGTCGCGACGTGGCCCTCACCCCTTGCCCTCTCCCGCAAGCGGGAGAGGGGGAGTGATCGTCGCGCTGCGCGCGACAGCGTTATTGATAAAAGACGGGCCGTTAGCTCAGCGGTAGAGCAGTAGACTTTTAATCTATTGGTCGATGGTTCGATCCCATCACGGCCCATACCTCCGACATTGCGCGCGCCAGGCGTTGACATTGCGCGCAATGCGGCCCAGCCTTCTCCTTTCACGCCAACCACGCTTCATGTCAGGCGCGGAGGATCGCGACATGCGATGCAGACTTTCCCGATTGTTGCTCGGCGCGTTGTGCCTGTTCCTTGGCGGTCATGCATTCGCCGGCGGCGGGACGCAGGCTTCGGTAGCCTTCAACGCGACTGACGCCCAAAGTCTCAACGACCAGGCGGCGGCGGTGCACGCCGGGATGCAACCGGGTGGGCGCTATGCGTTCCTAAGTTCAGGCGACCGCTTCCGGGTGAATCGTCGCCTCGACGAAATGGCGGCGCTGTTCAAGCGCCGCGGCGCCGTCTCGGCGATGACGGCTGCGGAACGCGTACAGCTGTTCAACGCGCAGCAGGACACGGCCCGATTGCTTTCCAGCGACGGTTCGAACCGCTGGTTCTGCGAGCAGGCGGCATCTACCGGATCGCATGTGCCGCGCACCCGGTGCTGGCCGCTCGACAACACCTGAAGCCGACTGCACGCGCTTGATCTGCGCAATGAAGATCATCCAGGCACGCGCTGAACGCCGCGTGTTGCTCTCGCGCAGTGTACGCATGCGATGCACGTCAATCAGGAGGAAAGCACCGTGAACAAAGGCGATTTTGTCGGCAGCATGCCGGTGCAGTTGATCGGCAGCAAACAGGTCATGACGCTTGGCGGTACGCCCGACGACTGGATCTGCACCTACGTCGAGAACGGCCATACCGTTACCGTGCACGTGGAGCCGGCGCAGGTCGAGCCAGCCCTGCCCTGACCATCAATGGGGGATGCGCTGGCGCGCCTACGGCGGAGGATTCCCCGCGCCGCCGTCGAGCATCTCGCGTTGCAGTTGCTTGAGATCCGCCCAGCGGTTTTCCGACGCGAGCCGTGCCTGTTGTGCCCAGTTCGCCGGATCGGCCAGACGGAAGTTCGGGCCGCCGCGTTCGAGGATATCCAGCAGATCCCCGACCTGCAGGCTCGCCACCTGCACGAAGCGATCGATGCCGTTGGCGTGCAGCAGCTCGACGGTTTTCGGACCGATACCTTCGATGATGGCCAGGTCGTCGGCGTGCCGCATGTTGAAACCTGCGGCGCGGGCGGCGCTGACGTCGACGTGCCGCGCATGCGTTGCGGTGGGCGCTGGATCCGGCCGCGCATCTGCGGG
>JBIODY010000378.1:0-2408 GCA_044445505.1 Lysobacterales bacterium | reverse complement strand
CCGGCCGTGCCATGGCAACCGCTGCACGCTTTCTCCGCAAACAGGTTCTCGCCTTCGGCGATCGCGGCCGCGTTGCCGGTGTACGGATTGGCCACGGTCGCGAAACCGTGCGCGTTGCGAGCGTGCGCGGCGGGCGGCATGGACGCGCTGGAATTCGTGACCTGCGCCGGGGCGAGGCCAGCGCACGACAGGCATGCAGCCAGCACGGCGAAGGCAGCGACAGGGTGCGGGATCATCGCAGGCTGCGCAGGGTCAAGCGGCGGCGCGTTGCACGCCGTCGAGTTCGACCAGCAGCTCGCGGCGGCAGATATCGCCGGCGAGCAGAATCAGGCCGCCGAGCGCCGGCGCGCGCGTGGCCAGTGCGGCGCGAACGAAATCGGCGTCGGCCGGATCGCGCAGATACGCCTTTAGGATGCTCTGTGCGCCGAGGTCGCCGCCGAGGCCGGCGTGCCGCACGAGACTGTCGAGATTGGCCAGGGTCTCGTCGATCTGCGCGGCGAGATCGTCGCGATGCTGCGAGGCATGCCCGACGACCGCGGCCGTACCGGAAATCAGCAGATGCCCGGCCCTGCTGCGCATGCCGCGCGCGAAGATCGGTGCGGTCGGTCCGTATTCGCGCGGATAACGCCAGGCGCTGACCTGGCGCGGATTCTCGATCGGCGTTCCGGGGTGGCGCGCGGCAAGGCCGTACACCTGCAGCACGCGCACCCCGTCCTGACGGCCGATCGCGGTCGCGGCCGGGTAGCGCGCGTCTTCGCGTGCGCGCATGCCACGCGCACGGCCGTCGCAGAACAGGCGGTAGCGCTCGTCGTCGATGCGGGAAGCCGCGGCCGAAGGCCGCTCAGGCCTGCCTGCTCCCGCCTGCGCAAGCAGGTGGCCCGCAGAGCCGGATGACGGACCCTTCGAATCCGTTGTGAAGTCCGCGGGTTCGTGACGCGTGCGGCCTTCCTCGAGATTGATCGCGTCGAGGTAGTTCCACAGACGCAGCAGATGCGGAGTTTCACTGGCTGCAACGAATGCGCTCAGCACGCGGTACGCGTGTTCGGCCGCGCCGCTGATGCCGCCATGCACGGTCTCGTCGACTTCGATTGCGAAAAACAGATGCTCGCCATCCGTGCTCCAGCGCAGCGCGTCGTGACGGCCGCTGCGCACCGGCGTGCTCGCGCGCCAGATTTCGAGCATTGGCGGCCCGAGCGGTTCGAGGCCCACGCGCAACACGCGCGGATCGTCCGCGAGCGGCGCGGCGGCGCCGAAACCAAGCACCGCCAGCACGTTCGAGCCGGCGAGCACCGGCACCTCTCGCGCATAGCCGATCGCGAGCGGTGCGGGCAACGGTTCGGTCATCGGCATCGACATCGGGCGCTGAAAACGAGGCTGGACTGGCGGTCGGCGTGCGCGGCGGTGACCGCGCGACGGGCCGCGGATGATACACTGGAGTGATGACTTTTCGGTCCCGGTCCACCGCATGAACGCCAGCGCTCTCACCCAGACGCCCGCCGAGCACGGCCTCGCCGAACTCATCGTGGAAAGCCTCAACCTCGACTGGATCAAGCCGGCCGATATCGATCCCGAAGCCGCGTTGTTCGGCAGCGATCTCGGTCTCGATTCGATCGATGCGCTGGAACTCGCGCTCGCAGTCTCCAGGCGTTACGGTTTCCAGCTGCGTTCGGACAACCCGGACAACAAGCGCATCTTCGGCAGCCTGCGCGCGCTGTCCGCGCACATCGAGCAGAACCGCGTCGCCTGACCCGGGCCGACCACGCCGGATCGGTGCATGCAGCCCTGCGCGACCGATCGCGATGCACGACCGCGGCCGGCTCGGGATGCCCATGCTACAGTCCGGCCGTTTCAAGCCCGTTCCCATTCCGTTCCGTCCGTCGTGGACTTCGCGTGTCGTCTGCCGTGCCCGCCAGCGTTCCCGCCCGATCGTTCAGCGCGCCATCCGCGTTCACCTGCGGCGTGCTCGTGTACGTGCTGCTGCTGCTCGCGGCGATCGCGACTGGCAACGTCTGGCTCGACGAACTCGCGGCACTCGCGCTGCTCACATTGTTCCTGCTGACCGCGTTGCGTCGCGGCAGTTTCGTCGCGTGGAGCGGTTGGCTGGTGGCTGTAGTGCTGCTCGCGCTGCTCGGCGTGCGCGGCAACGGCCGGATCGCGCTCGACGCGCTGCCGGTGCTGGTCAATGCGATGCTGTGCGGGTTGTTCGCCCGCACCCTGCGGCGCGGTCACCAGCCGCTGATCGCGCGTGTGATCGGCGTGCTCGAAGGCTCCACGCGGCTCGCGTTGCCGCGCGTCGCCGGCTACGCGCGCGCACTGACCCTCGCGTGGGCGCTGCTGCTCGGTACGCAGGCGCTCGTGCTCGCCGTGCTGGTCGCTTGCTCGCTGCCGAACGGCGCGCTGGCGACATT